>JBQDJW010000115.1:0-7250 GCA_052086425.1 Pseudoclavibacter sp.
CGTACATCTGCGCAGCGATGTCGGCGTTGCTGAGGCCCTCTGCGAGTAGCAGCAGAACCTCGCGCTCGCGCTCGGTGAGGTGCGCGAGTTCGGGCGGCGCGCCGGCTGGGGCGGATGCGGGCGGTCGCGACGGCGCGGATGCGGGCGGTGCGGCGGATGCGGCGGTGGCGGTCGCCGGCGACCCTGGCGACGCGGCTGGTGACGCCGCAATTCCCGTGACGGACCCCGCAGTCGCGCCCGGCGCATCCGGCTCGGTCATTGCCGCCGCGATGACGGAGCCGGTGACCTGCGGGTCGAGCAGGGCGTCGCCCTGGTGGATCACGCGGATCGCCTCGATCAGCGTCTCGGGTGGCGAGTTCTTGAGCACGAAGCCGCTGGCGCCGGCGCGCAGTGCGGCGCGGACGGCGTCGTCGTCGTGAAACGTCGTGAGCATGAGCACGCGCACGCGGCCCGCGTGCTCGGCGACGATGCCCGCCGTTGCGTCGATCCCGCCCATGACGGGCATCTGCACGTCCATGCACACGACGTCGGGGCGCAGTTCGCCGACCCTCGCGATCGCGTCGGCGCCGTTCTCGGCCTCACCGACGACCACCATGTCGTCTTCGGCCTCGAGGATCAGCTGGAACCCGGTGCGCACGAGCCGGTGGTCGTCGACGAGCAGCACCCGAATCGGGTCGGTCATGGCGCCCCTTTCTCACGTCCCGCGCCAGGCGCCGAGCGGCGCGGCCGGGCGCGGGCCCCATCGTATCGACCGGCGGGTGCCCGGGCGCCGGGCGCGCGTTGCCGTGCGCCTGGCCCAGCGTGCGACGCGGGCGGATGCTCTGCGGGGGTGCTCGATCTCGCCGATTCGCCGACGGACTGTCCGATTGGAGTGCTCCTGACGCAGGAGTCGCCATATACGCGTCTGCTGCGTCAGGAGCCCTCTGAACTGCCAGCCAGTCCCGAGACTGCGCCAGACGAAGGCCTCGGAACCGTCGATCCGGCCGGAGACAGACGGAGACGGCCGACCGCGGCGGAACGGGACGGCCGCCCAGCCAGCCCTACGCGGCGCCGAGCGGCAGGCGCGCCACCACGCGGAACCCGCCGCCGCTCTCGGGCGAGCGCGGCCCCGCCTCGAATGCACCGCCGATCGCGGTCGCCCGCTCGCGCATGCCGACCACGCCGCGCCCGCCACCGGCTTGGCGCGGGCGCCCGACTGCGGTGCCGCGGGTATTCGTCACGTCGACTTCGACCTCTCGACCGAGCCACCGCATTCGCACGTCGACCTCGCTCGACGGTCCGGCGTGCTTCTGCACGTTCGTCAGCGCCTCCTGCAGGATGCGATAGATCGTCAGCCCGACGACGCCCGACACCGCCTGCGGCTCGCCGAACTCGCGGAACGACACCGCCATGCCGGCGGCCCGGACCGACTCGACGAGCGCCGGGATCTGCTCGACCGACACCGTCGACGGGGCGAGCGTTGCCGAAGTGCCTGCCGCGGCGCTGGCCGTGCCACCCGCGGCGGCGCCCGCCGTATTACCGGCCGCGGCCGGATCGCGCATCGTCGAGAGCATGAGCTGCAGCTCCTTGATCGCCTCCCGCGCCGAGTCCTCGACGGCGAGCAGCGCCTTCTCGGCCGTGTCGGTGCTGGCGACGGCTGCGGCGCCCGCGTTTGCGATCGCGGTGGCACTCGCATCCGCGTCACCCCGCGCATCCGATGCCTCGGCCTCGCCGTCTGGCGAACCGTCGATTGCGCCGTCGACCGAAGCCCCTCCCGCGTCGACCGCGCCCGCGAGCTTCTCGCGCGCCTTGGCGAGCGAGCGGCGCGCAGCCGCGGCCTGCAACCCCATGAGCGACACGTGATGCGCGACGACATCGTGCAGCTCGCGCCCGATTTCGACGCGGTCAAGCCGCACGGCCTGCTCTGCCACCACGCGCCGCTCGATCTCGAGCGCCTCGGTGCGCTCCCGCAGCTCGGCCGTGCGGAGGGCGAGCAACGCCTCGTTGCCGTTGCGTCGATACTCGTTGGCGCCGAGCACAGCGGCGGCGAGCACGTACAGCACGTTCATGAGCACCGAGAACAAAAAGGTCAGGGCCGTCACGCCGTCGTCGACCCCGCGCGCGTTTGCCATCGCGACCGCCGACCCGACGCCTATCGCCGTGAACATGCCCATGACCAGCAGGTTCGTGACGGTCACTGCCATGCGCCACCGCGACCACGCGGCGCCCGAGAAGATGAGCACGAAACAGGCGATCTGCGTGAACAGGTAGTCGCCGTACGGCGCGTTCTGTCCGGCCAGGAACGCGAACACGCCGATGATCACGGTCGGGATCGGCAGCAGCCGGCGCAGCGCGAAGCCCACGAAGAACAGCGACGGGATCGCCCAGACGGCCCAGGGCGCCGAGAGGTACATCGCCGCGCTCGGGTCGGCCTCGGGCGAGGGCAGTTCGCTCACCATCGCCACGTTGAGGCGCTCGGTCAGCACCATCATGCCCACGACGAGCACGGCGATCGGTACGTCGACGAGCAGCCCGCGAAGCCCCGGCAGCGGCCGCCGCCAGTCCTCGGGGAACCTCGGGTCGAGCCCGGTGAGGCGCTGCCAGAGCGTCAGGCGCACGGGCGCGGGCGCGGGCTCGCCCGCGAGCGCTTCGCCGGGATCTGTCGCGGCGGTCGATGGTGCGGTCGGCATGCCCCAACGGTACGCAGTCGCTCTCGGAGGCAGATCGGCTGCGCGACCGAGATCGTCGCTTCCGGGCGTTCCGTTCGCGAGCGCGAGCGATACACTTAGGGTTACCTCACTTTTGCGGCCCGCCTGTCGGCCGCGCCGCCATCGGAGCCCGTCCCCATGAAGCACCTCAGCACCCGCATCCTCATGAGCTGCGCCGCGATCGGCGCCGCGGGTGGTGTCATCTTCACAGCGAACGCGTGGCTCGGCGGCACGCTCTCGAACCTGCTGCCCCTCGCCTACGGGCTCACGATCGGCCTCTACTTCATCCCTGGCGTCGTGGCGCAGCGGCTCATGCAGCGCCCGGGCGTCGGATTCTTGACCGCCGCGTTCTCCGGCCTCATCGCGAGCCCGTTCCAGCCGATCTTCTTCGGCGCGTTCCTCATCTCGCTCGTGATCGGCGTGCTGCACGAGCTGCCGTTCCTCATCGCCCGCTACCGCGTCTGGAAGCCCTGGCTGTTCGCAGTCGGCTCGCTCGGCGCCGGCCTCATCACGTCGGGCGCCGCGTTCCAGTTGCTGTCGAACAACACCCTGGGCACGGCCGGCATCGTGCTCGCCTTCGTGTGCTTCGGCATCTCGCCGTTCCTGTTCACCATGCTCTCGCTGTGGCTCGCATCGGCGCTCGCCCGCGCCGGGGTGGGCCGCGGGCTGCGGCGCGACCGCGCGACCATCGCGCCGGCGCCGCGCGACGGCGACGACATCGGCGTCGGCGTCGGCGTCGGCACGAGCCGCGGCGGCGTCGGCAGTTCCGGCGTCAGCATCGGCAGGGCCGGGGCGCACACCGAACCCACCCTCGCAACCGGCGAGTCCGCGCTCGGGGCGAGCGGCGCATCCGGCGCCATGGCCGAGCCGATCGCCGGCGCCGAGCCACAGCCCCACTGCACGGCCGCGCCCGGTCCCGAGTGAGCGTGCAGGCGGCGGCTCCCCTGCTGCACCTCGACGGCCTGCGCATCACGCACGAGGGCGCGACGCGAGCGACGCCAGATGGCGTCACGCTGACGGTCGACCGGGGCGAGGTCGTGCTGCTGCTCGGGCCGTCCGGATGCGGAAAGTCGACCCTCGCCCTCGCGGCCGGCGGCCTGGTGCCCGGCGCCATCGATGCGGCGCTCGAGGGCGCCGTGCGACTCGGCGGCGTCGACGCGACGTCGCTGCCGTCTGGCCACGCGGCCGCGCGGGTCGCGATGGTGTTCCAAGACCCGGATGCGCAGCTCGTCACCTCGACCGTCGCCGACGAGGTGGCCTTCGGTCCCGAGAATCTCGGGGTCGCCGAAGACGAGATCGATCGCCGCGTCGCCCGTGCCCTCGCCGCGGTCGGGCTGACCGACCGAGCACCGGATGCTCCGGAGGTGCTGTCCGGCGGCGGCCGCCAGCGCCTCGCGATCGCGTGCGCGCTCGCGCTCGGCTCGCCGCTGCTCGTGCTCGACGAGCCCACCGCCAACCTCGACCCGGCCGGCGCCCGCGAGGTGTACGACGCGCTCGCGCCGCTCGTCGCGGCCGGCACGCACGGGGTGCTGCTCATCGAGCACAACCTCGACGAGGCGCTGCGCGTCGCGACCCGCGTCGTCGCGCTCGACGCGCGGGGGCGGATCATCGCCGACGGCGCGCCGCGCGAGGTGCTCGCGGGCCGCGCCGACGAGCTTGTCGAAGCGGGCGTGTGGCTTCCGCTCGGCGTGGCAGGGGCCCGGATGCTCGAGGCCGCGGGCGCGCCCGTCGCGGCGTCTCCCCTCACGGCAGCGGAGTTGATCGGTGCCCTGGAGGGCGAGCGCTCGCCTGAGTCTCCGAGGCGGCCCGGCCCTCTGAGCCCGTCGAATGCAGCCGACGCCAAGCCCAATCCCTCGACGGGCTCAGGGATCGATTCAATCCTCACCGCCACCTCGCTCACCGTCCAGATGGGCGGGCGCACGGTCCTCGACGACATCTCGCTCGAGGTCGAACGCGGCTCATTCACTGCGGTCGTCGGCCCGAACGGCGCAGGCAAGTCGACGCTGCTGCACGCGCTCGCCGGCGTCGATCGACCGCCGAAGCGCAGCGTGTTCCTCGACGGAGACGACGTCGCCAGACTCAACCCGCGCGACCTGCGCCGCCGGGTCGGCGTGGTGTTCCAGAATCCCGAGCACCAATTCCTGCGGCAGCGAGTCCGCGCCGAGCTCGAGCTCGGCGTCGACCACCGCGACCCCGCGGTTGCCGCGCGCGTCGACGACCTGCTCGGCCGCTTCGGGCTGCGCGAGCAGCAAGACCTGCACCCGTTCGTGCTGTCCGGCGGCGGCAAGCGGCGACTCTCGGTCGGAACGGCGCTCGTCGCTGGCCCTCCCCTGCTCGTGCTCGACGAGCCCACGTACGGGCAGGACCGGGCGCGCGCGGCAGAGCTCCTCGACCTGCTCGAGGCGCTGCGCCGCGAGGGGACGACCATCGTCATGGCGACGCACGACCTGCAGCTCGTCGCCGAGCACGCGAGCCACGTGATCGTGCTCGCCGACGGCCGCGTCGCCGATTCCGGACCCACCGCGCACGTCATCGCGGGCGACGCGCTCGACCACGTCGGGCTCGGCCGGCCGCCCCTCGCTCGGGCAACGCGCGCCTCGCGCGACCCGGCCCTGCGCGACGCGCCTCGTCGATCTGGTGCGCCATGCGGAAGCCCGCGCGACCACTCGCGCGACCACAGCATCCGGCCCGGAATGGCGGGCGCCGTGACCCTCATCGACCGCCCGACGCTCGCGACCGCCCGCGAAACCCGCCTGCCGTGGTTGCACCGCGTGCATCCGCTGGCCAAGGTCGCCGCGACGCTGCCGATGATCATCGCGCTGTTCTTCGTGCGAGACCTGACGACACCCCTCGTCGCGATCGCGGCGACGCTGCTGGTGCTCGCCACCGGCACGGCGATGTCGTGGCGCGCGAAGCTCTCAATCGTCGCCGCTGCGCCGGTGGTCGCGCTCGTGCTGTCGGTCACGCTCGGCGTCTGGGCCGACGTTGACGCCGTCGACTCGACGCCCCTGCTGTTCCGAGTGGGCCCATGGCCGCTGCACCTCGCCGGGTGGCTCGATGGGCTCGGAACCGGCCTGCGCATGGTCGCGATCGTGCTGCTCGCGCTGCTCGCCGGGGCGTCCACGTCGGCGGGCGACTTCGTTCGCTCGCTCGTGCAGCAGCTGCGCGTTCCGTACCGGTTCGGGTATGCGGCGCTGGCGTCGTTCCGCTTCGTGCCCCGGTTCCGCGGCGAGCTCGCGACGATCCGCCGGGCGCACCGGGTGCGCGGCATCGGCGGGCGCGGGCCCATCGGATGGGTGCGCGGCCGAGTCGCCTCGGTCGTGCCGCTGCTCGCGGCCGCCCTGCGGCACGCCGACCGCGTCGCCATCGCGATGGAGGCGCGCGCCTTCGGCTATGCCGATCACCGCACCGAGCGCCACCGCGTTCCCCTGCGCGTCTCCGACGTCGCGGTCGCGGCCGCCTTCCTCGTCGCGACCGTCGCGACGCTCGTCGCCGCGCCCGCGTGGCACGACGGTCTCGTCGCCTGGCTGGGCGAATTCTCGGCGCCGCAGGAGGACTCATGACCGCACCGCGCATTCACGGCAGCGTCGTCGATGACGAGACCCGGTGCATCCACTACCGATCGCCGCTCGACGTGGTCGCGATCAAGTTCCGATGCTGCGGCCTGTATTTCCCGTGCCTGCACTGCCACGACGAGGCGCAGGATCACCCGATCGCGCCATGGGGCGCCGACGAACGCGGCGAGCGCGCGGTGCTCTGCGGGAAGTGCGCGAGCGAGCTGACGATCACCGAGTACACGGCGGCGACTGTCTGCCCGCGGTGCGCGGCGCCGTTCAACCCCGGATGCGCCCTGCACTTCGACGTGTATTTCACGCCGGCCGAGGCACGGTAGCCGGCGGGCGTCGGGCCGGCGGTGCCGTGCCGTGCCGTGCCGTGCCGGCGGTGCCAGCGGTGCCGGCGGTGCCGGCGGTGCCGGCTCTCGCCTGCAGGTGTGCAGTTGTGCCCGGAATGACGCGTCACTCCGGGTACGACTGCACACCTGAGATGCGCTGCGGCGGCGGCCGGGCGTGTCGCGAGGAGCGCCGCGCCACAGGCGACGGCGCGGCGCGGCAGACCCCGCGCGTCCGCTTCAGCCGGCCGGGCGCACCCGCTGCACGTCGCCGGCCGTGACGGTGTGCTCATGCCCCACGTCATCGCGCACGATGAGCTGCCCGGCAGCGTCAATGCGCACCGCCTCGCCGACGACAGCCGCGTCGCCGGGAAGCGCGACGCGCACGCGCTGCCCGAGCGTGACGCACGCCGCCGTGAAGTCGTCGAAGAGCCCGGCCGCGACCGCGTCTCCGCCCGCGGCGACGAGCGCATCCATCCGGCTCGTGAGCGCGGCGAGATAGCGGCGCTCGACACGCTCGCCGTCAACGGGGTCGACGCCTGCAAGCGCGAGCGACGTCGCGTGCGGAACCGGCAGTTGCTCGCGCGTGAACCGCAGGTTGATGCCGCAACCGAGCACGACCGCGCTCTCGCGGTCGTCGGTGCCGAGAACCTCGCCGAGGATGCCGGCGATCT
>JBQDJW010000116.1:0-7246 GCA_052086425.1 Pseudoclavibacter sp.
CCGCGAACAGCTCGTCGTGGGGCACGGATCCGCCGCTGCGGCGCAGGATGCGCGCGCGGATGATCGCGCGGGCGTAGATCTCGCCGTCGACGACCGCGCGGTGCTCCATGTAGACCGCACGATCGTCGCGGCCGATCCAGCGCGTCTCGACGTCGAACCTCTGGAAGAGCTCGAGCGACTTGCGGAACGTGATCGTCTCGCTGGCGACGACGGCGTACCAGCCGTGGTCGCGGAACGCATCGCCGAGGCCGGTGCGCGTCGTCATGTCCCACCGCCCGAGGTCGAACAGCGACAGGTAGCGCCCGTTGTTCATGTGGCGCAGCACATCGATGTCGGTCGGCAGCGTCGTCAGTCGGATCCTGCTCACGGCGTCGAGGGGGAGCGTGCCCTCGCGCCGACGGATCCGCTTCGCGCGGAGCATGACGAGGAGGGTGCGCCAGATAACGTTCACGAGAGGCGACGCTATCGGATTCGTGCGTCGGATCCCGAAAGGGTTATCGGGATCCGACAACTCGTCTCGGGCGCAGCGCGAGCGCAGCGGCGCCGCCGCCGACGGCGCCGAACAGGTGGGCCTGCCAGGAGACGCCCGCGGCGGCCGCGAAGATGCCCGTGAGCATGGCGGCGCCGTACACGACGCCGACGCCGATCGCGATGACGGCGTACAGGATCCCGTGACCGAGCGAGGGGGCGACGAAGGCCCGCACCAGCAGATATCCGAAGTATCCGAACACCAGCCCGGATGCGCCGACCGTGATGGTTCCGGGGGAGTTCGCCACCCAGGTTCCGGCGCCGCCGATCACGGCCGCGATCGCTGTGACGCCCCAGAAGCGCCGCACGCCGTCGAAGCAGACGAGCACCCCGAGCACGGCGAACGGCACCGAGTTCGACATGAGATGGGTCCAGCTCGCGTGGAGGAGCGGTGCGAACACGAGGCCGTCGAGGCCGCCGAGGCGCCACGACTCGATGCCGAGCCAGGCATTGAAGCTTCCGGGGAGGATCACATCGAGGAGGCGGACGGCCCACATGAGGGCGAGAAGCGCGAGCGGCTGCAGCACACGGCTGAGCAGCGGCCGGCGCGCGTCGGGCGATGCGATCATGCGAACAGTCTTCCACCGAGCCGAGTGCCCTGGGGGCGGCTAGCGTGGAGAACACGCCAACGGAAGGAATCCCCATGTCGAGCGTTCTCATCATCGGCGGTCACGGCAAGGTCGCGCTCCGCCTCGCCCCGATCCTCACCTCTCGCGGTGATGCGGTCACGAGCATCATCCGCAACCCGGAGCACACCGATGACGTCTCCCGAACGGGCGCCACAGCACGCGTGGCCGATGTCTCGAGCCTCGATGAGGAGTCGCTGGTCGATCTCTTCCGCGGGCACGACGCGATCGTCTGGTCGGCGGGAGCCGGCGGCGGCGATCCCGAGCGCACGTATGCGGTCGACCGCGACGCGGCGATCCGTTCGATGAGCGCGGCCGCCACGGCGGGCGTGAGCCGCTACGTGATGGTGTCGTACATCGGGTCGCGTCGCGACCACGGGGTGGCGCAGGACGACCCGTTCTTCGCGTACGCCGAGGCGAAGTCGATCGCCGACGAGCACCTGCGCGGCACCGATCTCGAGTGGACGATCCTCGCTCCCGGTCCGCTCACGCTCCAGGAACCGACCGGTCTCATCTCGGTCGCGGACCCCGGCGACGGCCGTGTCACGCGCGCCGATGTCGCCGCCGTCGCGGCAGCGACGCTCGCGGATCCATCGACGATCCGCCGCACGATTCCGTTCGGCAACGGCGAGACGCCGATCGCCGAGGCGATCCGCGCCTGAGCGCGGCTCGGAGCGCATCACGAGGTCGCGTCCCCTAAGCTGGTGGGCGGGCCTATAGCTCAGTTGGCAGAGCATCGGACTTTTAATCCGCGGGTCGCGGGTTCGAACCCCGCTGGGCCCACCCTTCGCCCCCTTCCTTCGGGAAGGGGGCGTTTTTCATCTCCGCCGAGCCTCAGCGCAGCATCAGATACGGTACGAGCGCCAGAAGCACGACGACGAGGCCGTACGTCAGCCCGCGCGTCGGCACGGAGTGAGCGATGCGCCACCCGATCACGACGCCGATGACTTCGGGGATCCCGACGAGCAGCGCCAGCGGCCAGTCGATCGCGTCGAGCGAGGCATAGCCGATGCTGCCCACGAGCGCGATGATGACGCTCTGCGCCTGCGACGCGGCGAGCGCCGGGAGCAGCGGCACGCCGATGGCGACCAGCACGGGAACCGCGATCATCGGACCGCCGACACCGAACAGCCCGCTGACGATGGAGATTCCGAGGCCCAGAGCGATGAGCAGGGGAAGCGAGCGACGTGGGCGCGTTCGAGGCGGTCCGCCGGCGCGTGCGAGCCGGCGGTCATAGCGATCCCGATACAGCACGAGAAGGGCGACGATCGCGATGAAGCCCCCGAGCAGCGGTCCGAAGTATCCGCCCGGGAGCACCGTGTTGAGGAGCACGCCCGCCAGCGTGCCGGCGACGGCCGAGGCGGCCAGCACGGTCGACATGCGTCGGGTGGCCGGATCGCGCAGCTGGCCGGAGCGCAGGTAGACCGCCGTTCCCATCAGGCCGGTCGCGACGTGCGTGACGATCGCGGTTCCCGCGACCGCGCTGGGCGACAGGTCCGTGAGGGCGAAGAGGCCGATCGTGACGATCACGCCGCCGGGTCCCAGGGCGGCGATTCCGATGCCGCCGACGAGGCCGATGAGCACCAGCGAGTGCCAGACGAGATCGCCCACGCGCGACCTCCGATGTCGTTGGCAAGCAAAGGCACCATTTTATCGAGAGCGGGCGCCGAAAGCCGCCGCGACGGCGGAGCGCCGCGACCACAGTCGACTTGATAACGATTATCAACTGCGAGTAGGGTGGGTGCGTTCCCCTCCCCGCAGAAACCGACCAGAGGACGTTCGCTGTGCTCGTTGCCGCCACCGAATCCGAGGCGTCGCGGCCCGCGCCCGGAGCCGGCGTCCGATCCTCTCGCCGGCGCCGACGCGCGAGCATCCTGTTCGCCCTCGCGGTCGCCACCGCTGCGGTGTTCGTCGTCTCGCTCGGTCTGGGGCCGGTCCCGATCGCGCCGGGCGACATCATCAGGGTTCTCGTCCGTGCGCTCGGGGGTGACGCGGACACGGTGGAGAACGGCCTCGTCATCATGCAGTTGAGACTGCCCCGAGCGCTGCTCGCGCTGCTCGCGGGTGCCGGACTCGCTGTGGCCGGAGCAGCCATGCAGGCGTACTTCCGCAACCCGCTCGCAGAACCCGGCGTGACGGGCGTCGCGAGCGGCGCGGCGGTGGGAGCCGTGACGGTGATCGTGCTCGGGGTGAGCGCCATCGGCGCCTGGGCGCTGCCGGTCGCCGCCTTCGTCGGCGCCGTGACGGTGCTCGTCGTGATTCAGCTCATCGTGCTCGCGTCGCGCGATCGCAGCCCTGTCACCGTGCTGCTGCTCGGGATCGCGATGAACGCGTTCTGCGGGGCGGTCACCGGGGCGATCGTCGCGAACGCCGAAGACTCGCAGACCGTGCGCGGTGCCCTGTTCTGGCTGCAGGGCGACCTGACGTCGGCCAGTTGGAGTGATCTCGCGCTGGTCGCGGTGCCCGCCGTGCTGGGGATCGCCTGCCTGAGTGGCATGACCCGCGAGCTGAACGCGCTGCTGCTGGGAGACGAGACGGCAGAATCGATGGGGGTGAGCGTGACCCGGGTGAGGGTCGCCCTGCTGGTGCTGAGCGCGGTGATCGTCGGCAGCGTCGTCGCCGTCACGGGCGTGATCGGCTTCGTCGGCCTCGTCGCTCCGCACGCCGTGCGCCTGATGCTCGGATCGGACCACCGCTTCCTGCTGCCCGGTGCGGCGATGCTCGGCGGGATATTCCTCGTCATGGCCGACACCGTGGCGCGCCTGGCACCCGGCGGCGGCGCATGGCAGACCGGGATCGTCACGGCGCTCGTGGGCGCCCCCGTGTTCGTCGTGCTCGTGCTGCGCACGCGCGACGTCGCGAGGCGGGCCGCGTGAGCCTCGTCGCCCGCGACCTCGGCGTGGAGCTCGACCGCCGCCGCGTGCTCTCCGGAGTGTCCGTCGAGGTGCGTTCCGGAGAGGTGCTCGGGCTGATCGGGCCGAACGGCGCGGGCAAGAGTACGCTGCTGCGGGCCCTCGGCGGGCTCGTGCGGCCCACGACCGGCGAGGTCGCCATCGACGGATCCCGACTGACATCGCTGCGGCCGCGGGAGCGGGCCGCGCTGGTCGCCTACGTCGCGCAGGACACCGCGGCCGCGGCCGACGTCACGGCCGCCGAGCTCGTGCGGATGGGTCGATACGCGCACCGACGCCGGCTGTCCCGCTCGGATGCCGCCGAAGAGGAGATCGTCCGAGACGCGCTGGAAGCGGTGGGCGTCGCGCACCTGGCCGAGCGTGCCGTGCCGTCGCTGTCGGGCGGAGAGCGGCAGCTCGTGCAGATCGCGCGTGCGCTGGCGCAGCGCGCGGGAACGCTGCTGCTCGATGAACCGACCTCGGCGCTCGATGTGCGCCACCAGCTGCGCGTGTTCGAGATCCTCCGCGCCCGCGCCGATGCCGGTGTCAGCGTCGCCGTCGTGCTGCACGATCTCAACGATGCCTCCCGCTACTGCGACCGGCTCGCCGTGCTCCACGACGGGCGCCTCGTCGCACACGGCACCCCCGAGAGCGTCCTCACCCCACAGCGGATCGCCGACGTCTACCGCATCATGGCCACGGTCGATGCCGACGCCTTCGGCTATCCGCACATCCACCCGACCGCCGCGCACCGCATGCCCCGTTCGGCGGCGCTGACAGGAAGAGCCCCATGACCGCATACTCGACCGCACCGCTTCCCTCCTCGTCGAGGCGTCGTCCGATCCGAGCCGCGATCGGCGGCCTCCTCGCACTGGGTCTCGGCCTTGCGGGCTGCTCGGCGGGCACGGCCGGCGCAGAACCGACGCGCGTCGCCGCTCCGGCTGCCTTCCCCGTCGAGATCGACGAACCGGGGGCCGCGGAGGCCGTGGTGATCGAGGAGGAGCCGAACCGGATCACAGTGCTCTCCCCGGACGCGGCGATCGCGCTGCACGAGATCGGCGCGACCGAGCGTGTGATCGCGATCCCCGACGCGGCGACGAGCGCGACGCTGAACCCGCACGCCGAGCAGATGGCCGACGTGGAGCATGTCATCGGCGGGCATACGAGCCCCGAGCCGGAGCAGGTGCTCGCCTGGGATCCCGACCTCGTCGTCGTCACGGCGCGGCACACCGGCGAGCAGGACGCATCCGAGCGCCTGAGCGCCGCCGGCGTGCCCGTGCTCACCCTGATGAACGGCTGGTCCACGTCCGACGCGGTCGCCGAGAACATCGAGATCCTCGGGCGGGCGACGGGCCTGAGCGACGCGGCCGACGCGCTCGCCGACGAGATCGTCGGGGGAGTGGCGGACATCCGGGAGCGCGCAGAGGGTGCGGGGGAGCAGCCCACCGTGGCGATCCTGAGCAATCAGGCTCAGACCCCGTTCATCAACGCCGGGTCGTCGCTCGTTGCAGACATCGTCGCGAACGGCGGCGGGGCGAGCGCGGCCGCGCAGATCGGGATCGACAAGACCATGCCCGTTCAGCCCGAGCAGTTGGTCGCGATGGATCCCGACTGCATCATGCTGGTCGACGTCACGGGCAAGGGCGAGGCATCGTTCGACGAGCTCCTCGCTCACCCGGCCATCGCCGCGCTGCCCGCGGTGGCGGACGACCGCGTGGCGCTGTTCCCGGGCCGGCAGATGTACGGTCTCGCGGGCCGCGAGGTGGTCTCGGCGAGCGAGCGCGTGCTCGAGTGGCTGCATCCCGATCTCGCGGAATGACCGCTGTCGCGCGCCGCTCCGACTCGGTTCAGACCCCGCCCGCGTACCCGTTCTGGCGCCACGCCTCGTACGTTGCGATGGCTGCGGAGTTCGAAAGATTGAGCGACCGCACGTCGGGGCGCATCGGGATCCGCAGACGATCCGTGACGCGCGGATCCGTCAGCGCCTCGTCGGGCAGTCCCGTCGGCTCGGGCCCGAACAGCAGCGCGTCGCCCGGCTCGTAGGCGACGTCGGCGAACGAGCGCGACGCGTGACCGGTGAACGCGTAGATCCGTCCGGAGCCGTGCTCGGCGAGATGCGCGCACACCGCATCGAAGTCGGGGTGCACGATCACGTGCGCGAGGTCGTGATAATCGAGCCCCGCCCGGCGCAGGTGCGCATCGGAGAGGTCGAACCCGAGGGGCTCGACGAGGTGCAGCGTGTTGCCGGTGATCGCCGACATTCGGATCGCGTTTCCCGTGTTCGGCGGGATGCGGGGCTCGTAGAAGACGATGTGGAACACGTTCTCGAGCGTAGTGCGAACGGGCCCCGTGCCCGCTGGATGTACTCTGTTGACAGTTGACGACAGACGGAGGGCCAGGATGCGAGACAGCGTGAGGCGCGGAGCGGCGCTCGGCGAGCAGGTGGCCGACATCATCCGGCGGCGCATCGTGCACGGCGAGCTCGTGCAGGGCGATCGTCTCACGGAAGAGGGAGTGGCGGAGGAGTTCGGCGTGAGCCGCGGGCCCGTGCGCGACGCCGTCTCGCAGCTGGTGTACGAGGGGCTGGTGGAGCTGCGCCGCCCGCGGGGGATCTACATCAAGGGGCTCTCGGGGGAGGACATCGAGCAGCTGTACAGCCTGCGCACCGCACTCGAGCAGCTCGCCGTCGCGCGGGCGATGGGCGCGGGGGACGAGAGCTGGAAGCCGGCGGAAGAGCTGGTCGAGCGCATGGCGCTGGCAGCCGAATCGGGCGATCACGGCGCGTTCTATCGCGCCGACGTGGCATTCCACTCGATGTTCTACGAGCTCGCCGACCACCCGCGGCTGCTCGCGACGTGGCGCCAGTACGAGCCGACGTTCACCGCTCTGCTCGACGTGACGATCAACCATGACGAGGATCTGCACGAATCCGCGCAGTCGCATCGTGCGCTGTACGAGCTCATCCGGTCGGGCGACGCCGATGCCGTCGCGCGCGAGCTCGACGACCATCTGCGGCGCGCCGAGGAGCGCATGCACCTCGAGCTCGACGCGCGCTGACGGGCCGCGCGTCGTCAGGATCCCGTCGCCCCGTTGACTGTTAACAGTAAACGTGTCATGATCTTCTGACCCAAGAGCAAGACCCTGCGCATTGAAGGAGCAAAGATGCCCCGTTACTTCCGATTCGTGGCCAGCATCGCGGCC
>JBQDJW010000117.1:0-7242 GCA_052086425.1 Pseudoclavibacter sp.
CCTGGATGGGCCTACGCGCACATGCCGATCGACTGCCCCGTCGACCCGGTCGAGCTCGTGACCGCCCAGATCGAACGGTTCGCCCCCGGCTTCCGCGACGTTGTCGTGAGCGCGACGGGAACGCCCGCGTCGGAGATGAGCGGGCACAACGCGAACCTCGTCGGCGGCGACATCGCCGGCGGGGCGACGAGCCTGCTCGGGTTCGTGCTGCGGCCGAGGCCCGCGTTCGACCCGTACCGGTTGTCGCCGAACGGCGTCTACCTCGCCTCGTCGAGCGCACCTCCGGGGCCGGGCGTGCACGGCATGTCCGGCTGGAACGCGGCGCGCAGCGCCCTGCGCGACCGCTTCGGGCTGCAGGCCCCGTCGCTCGCGCCGTAGCTCGCCGCGCAGCCCGCACCGTAGCTCGCCGCGCAGCCCGCACCGCGGCTCGCCGCGCAGCTCGCGCCGTTGTCGATCGGCAGTCGATCGGCCGCCGACCACCCGTCGCTCCGCCGGCGAACCGCCAAGCACCGGTGTCGCGCGAATCTCGCAAGCTCGCCGTAACGCCGACACATTAGGCTCGCGCACATGGGTGACCTCTTCGACGGCTACAGCGAGGCCCTCGCTCGTCAGAACGCGACGGCGATCGTGCCGCCGTTCGATGAAATGTTCGCGGGCGAGAACCAGGCGGGCGACCTCGATCCGCGCCGCGCATACAGCGATCTGCACCAGGTGCTCGCCGACATGACGCAGGATCAGATTCGGCATCGCTCCGACGCGCTCGCCGATTCGTACCTCGCGCAGGGGGTGACGTTCGACTTCGCCGGCGAGGAGCGGCCGTTCCCGCTCGACGTGGTGCCTCGCGTGATCGAGCGCAGCGAGTGGCTCGAGGTCGAGCGAGGCCTCAAGCAGCGCGTGCGCGCGCTCGAGCAGTTTCTCGACGACACGTACGGGGCGCAGCGCGCGATCGCCGATGGTGTGATTCCGGCGAGCCTCATCGCGACGTCGTCGCACTTCCACCGGGTCGCGATGGGCATTCGCGCGTCGAACGGCGTGCGGATCCAAGTCAGCGGCATCGACCTGGTGCGCGACGAGAACGGCGTCATGCGCGTGCTCGAGGACAACGTGCGCGTGCCGTCCGGCGTGAGCTACGTCATCTCGAACCGGCGCGCGATGGCTCAGACGCTTCCGGAGCTCTTCACACGCATGCGCGTGCTGCCGATCGGCGACTACGCCTACCGCTTGCTCGGGGCCTTGCGGGCGGCCGCGCCCGAGGGCGTCGAAGACCCGACGGTCGTCGTGCTCACTCCCGGCGTCTACAACTCGGCCTACTTCGAGCACACGCTGCTCGCGCGGCTCATGGGCATCGAGCTCGTCGAGGGGCGCGACCTGTTCTGCTCTGGTGGCCGGGTGTACATGCGAACGACTGCAGGGGCGCGCCGCGTCGACGTGATCTACCGCCGCGTCGACGACGACTTCCTCGACCCGATGCAGTTCCGCCAGGACTCGATGCTCGGTGCCCCTGGCCTCATGACGGCCGCGCGCCAGGGCAACGTCACGATCGCCAATGCGGTCGGCAACGGCGTCGCCGACGACAAGCTCGTCTACACGTACCTGCCCGACCTGATCCGCTACTACCTCGCGGAGGAGCCGATCATCCCGAACGTCGACACGTGGCGGCTCGAAGAGCCGAACGCGCTCGAGGAGGTGCTCGACCGCCTCGATGAGCTCGTCGTGAAGCCCGTCGACGGCTCGGGCGGCAAGGGCCTCATGATCGGGCCGCGGGCGACGCAGGCCGAGCGCGACAAGATGCGCCAGCGCCTGCTCGCCGACCCGCGCGGCTGGATCGCCCAACCGGTCGTGCAGCTGTCGACCATCCCAACGCTCGTCGACGACGGCATCCGGCCGCGGCACGCCGACCTGCGCCCGTTCGCGGTGAACGACGGCAGCGACGTGTGGGTGCTGCCCGGCGGTCTCACGCGCGTCGCGATGCCAGAGGGACAGCTCGTCGTGAACTCGTCGCAGGGCGGTGGCTCGAAGGACACGTGGGTCGTCAGTACCGAGGGCAGCTCGACGCCGACCCCGCAGCACGGGGTCGAAGACCTGCTCGACGACCAGGCGGACACGAGCGACACCCCGCACCCGGCGACCGGCGTGATCCGCATCATTCCGCCCGAAATGCTCGCCGAAGGCGCGAGCCAGAGCTCGGGCGGAGCAGGGGGCGGTGGCGCCGCATCCGGTACTGGTGCGGCAGGCGGCCTCATCGGCAATGATCCGGATGCGGTGGTCGCGTCGTCCTCGGGCGACGAGCCACCGAGGCGGCGAGAAGGGCCGGAACCCGAGGAATCGGGCGGCCCGCGACCGCGCCGCGAGCAGCAGGACGCCGAGCGGCGGCAGGCCGAGGGCAAGGGGCAGGCCGAGGGCCAGGGCACATCGCAGGGCCAGAGTCAGTCCCAGTCGCAGCGCCAGTCGCAGCGTCAGGGCGACGCCGGCGACCAGGCGCAGGACCCGCCGGGCACGCAGACGCATTCCCAAGAACAGCATCGGTCTCGGAGCGAGGGCGCCGCCGGCGCCGGGGAGGGGGCGGCGACATGCTGAGCCGCATCGCGGAGTCGCTCTTCTGGATCGGCCGCTACATCGAACGCACCGACGGCACGGCACGCCTGCTCGACGTGCATCTGCAGCTGCTGCTCGAGGATCCCTGGATCGACGAGTCGTCGGCGTGCGAGAGCATCCTCGGCGTCATGGGTGTCGGTGACGTCGACACGGGACGCCCGCTCACCGGCGGCGACGTGCTCAACATCATGGCGGTCGACCGCTCGCAGCCGGCGTCGATCGCGTACGCGATCAAGGCGGCCCGCGAGAACGCGCGGCAGGCGCGCGAGATCGTGCCGACCGAGCTGTGGGAATGCCTCAACGCCACCTACGGTCGCATGCCGTTCGGGGTGCGCCGCGAGAAGGTGCACGAGCTGTTCCAATGGGTGCGGGAGCGGTCGGCGCTCGCGGTCGGCATCGTCGAGTCGGCCTCGAGCCGCGACGACGCCTACCAGTTCATGCTGCTCGGGCGGGCGATCGAGCGTGCGGACATGACGGCGCGCCTGCTCGCGACACGGTCGCTGACCGAGGCGAGCGGAGCATCCTGGACCACGATTCTGCGGTCGTGCGGTGCCTACGAGGCCTATATCCAGACCTACCGCGGCATCCCGTCTGCGACGCACGCGGCCGAGTTCCTGCTGCTCGACCGCCTCTTTCCTCGGTCGGTGCTGTACTCGGTGTCGACGGCGCTCACGAGCCTGTACGACCTGCAGCCGCGGCACGAGCAGCGGGGCCGGGTCGGGTTCCAAGACCAGGCGCAGCGCCTGCTCGGCCAGGTGCGCAGCGAACTCGAGTACCGGCCGGTCAGCGAGACGATCGGCGACCTGCCTCGGTACATGGACGAGGTGCAGGTCGCGATGAGCGTGGCGAGCGACGCGATCCGAGGGCGGTACTTCCCGTCGATCACGGCCCCGAGCTGGGTGGGAGACAACACATGAGCCGCATCCGTATCAACCACCTCACCGGCTACCGCTACGACGGGCCGGCCGACACGTCGTACAACGAGGCGCGCATGCTGCCATCGTCGACGAACGAGCAGTTCGTGCTGCTGTCGCACCTCGAGGTGTCGCCGAACTCGTCGACCCACAGCTACGTCGACTACTGGGGCACGCGCGTGACCTCGTTCGAGGTGCTCACGCCGCACGACGAGCTCTCGATCACGGCGTCGAGCCTCGTCGAGATCGCCCCGCAGCCGGAGTCGGACGCCGAGGGGCTCTCGTTCGAGGGCGTCGCCGACGCGCGCACCCGCTCGGTCGGGCTCGTCGAGCTGTCGACGCAGACAGAGCTCACGGCGCCGCCGGACGAGGTCGTCGACCTCGCGTTCGAGGCGAAGGCGCGCAGCGCATCGCCAGCCGAGGCGGCGCGGAACATCGCGGAGGCCGTCTACGACGCCGTCGCCTACGAGGCGGGCGTCACCGGCGTGCGAACGACGGCCAGGGAAGCGTGGGCGCATCGCCGCGGCGTGTGCCAGGACATCACGCACATCGCGCTCGGCGCGATGCGTCGCGTCGGTATTCCGGCCCGCTACGTGTCGGGCTACCACCACCCGAATCCGTCGTCCGCGATCGGCGAGACGGTGACCGGTGAGTCGCACGCCTGGATCGAGGTGTGGAACGGCGCCTGGCGCGGCTGGGACGTGACGAACAACGCCCCGATCGGCGAACGCCACGTGCTCGTGGGGCACGGCCGCGACTACAACGACGTGCCGCCGCTCCGGGGCGTGTACGCGGGCTCCGACGACTCCGAGCTGTTCGTCAAGGTCGAGATCACGCGGGAGGCGTAGGCGTGCAGCAGCCCCATCGTGCCGACGACGAGGCCGGCACGCCGACTCACACGGTCGCCCTGCTGACGATCCCCGCGAGGCGCAGAACCCGTCGGGTGCGCGTACATCTGTACCGCTGGGCGCATCCTGCCCCGCGCGCACACGTCGTGCTCGTGCACGGCGCGGGCGATCACGGGATGCGCTACTCACGATTGGCGACCGCGCTCGCGGACGCCGGGTGCTCGGTCGTCGTGTTCGACAATCTGGGGCACGGCCGAACGGGTCTCGACGGCGACGGGCTCGGCGAGCTCGGGCGAGGCGAGAACCGTGCCGCACTCGCATGCCTGCTCGGGGTGCTCGACCGAGAGCGGCAGGCGAACCCGGGTGTTCCGCTCGTCGTGTACGGGCACAGCTGGGGGTCGTTGCTCGCGCAGCTGGCATTCTCGGACAGGTCGGCGGGCACGGCGTCGCTGCGGCGTCGGCTCGGGCTCAAAAGCAAGCTCATCGACGCGGTCGTGCTCTCGGGCACGGCGCTTGCGGTTCCCGGCCTGCTGAACGCCGGCGACCTCGACGCGCCGTGGCGGGAGAACGACCCGGACGGCACCAAGTGGCTCAGCCGCGATGAGGCGCAGCAGCGCGCGTTCAGGGATGATCCGCTGACCTTCGACATCCGCTCGAAGCCGGTCTGGTCGCCGCTCGGCGCGACGCAGCTCATGTCGATGCCGCCCACCGCGGTCGCCGGCGCCGTCGATGACGTGCCCATGCTGATTCTGGCGGGCGAGCACGACACGGTCGGCTACCAGGGACGCGGGCCGCGGGCGCTCGCGCGCGCCTACCGGCGCCGCTCGGCGCTCAGCGACGTGACGCTGCGCGTGTACGAGGGCGCGCGGCACGAGGTCATGCACGAGACGAACCGCGACGAGGTCATGGCGGATGTCGTGGCGTGGCTGCGGGAACGGTTCGCGGCACCGGCGCGTTGACCGAGGCGGACAACGGGGACAATGAAGTGACGGAAGGATTCCGAATGACGCCGGACACGATGCACGCCGAGTACAAGGTTCCTGGCGGCAAGCTCGTCGTCGTCGATCTCGAGGCGCGCGACGGCCGCATCGCGAACGCGCGGGTCGCCGGCGACTTCTTCCTCGAGCCCGATGAGGCGCTCGACGACATCAATGCCGCTCTCAACGGGATCGCGCTCGACGCGACGGGTGAGCAGATCGCGGCGGCCGTGCAGGCGGCGCTCCCGGCCGACGCGCAGCTGCTCGGCTTCTCGCCGGAGGCGGTCGGTGTGGTCGTGCGCCGGGCGGTCACCCGCGCGCGCGATTGGCGCGAGTACGACTGGCAGATCGTGCACACGGGTGCCCTCGAGCCGCGCGTGCACGTCGCCCTCGACCAGGTGCTCACCGAGGAGGTCGGTGCGGGGCGCCGGGCGCCGACGCTGCGGTTCTGGCGAGACTGGGAGCAGTCGGCGGCGATCATCGGCTCGTTCCAGTCGGTGCGCAACGAGGTCGACGTCGACGAGGCCGAGGCGCGCGGGGTGCAGGTCATCCGACGCATCACGGGCGGCGGGGCCATGTTCATGGAGGCGGGCACGATCGTCACGTATTCGCTCTCCGTGCCGGTCGATCTCGTGCAGGGAATGAGCTTCGCCGAGTCGTATGCCTACCTCGACGCGTGGGTGCTCGACGGGCTGCAGGCCCTCGGCATCGACGCCGTCTACCAGCCGCTCAACGACATCGCCTCGCCGCAGGGCAAGATCGGCGGAGCCGCGCAGAAGCGCCTCGGGTCGGGCGCAGTGCTGCACCACGCGACGCTCAGCTACGACATCGACGCCGACGCGATGACGCAGGTGCTGCGCATCGGGCGCGAGAAGCTCAGCGATAAGGGCACGGCGTCGGCGAAGAAGCGGGTCAGTCCGCTGAAGTCGCAGACGGGCATGCCGCGCGACGAGATCATTGACCGGCTCGAGTCCACGTTCATGGCGCAGCACGGCGGAACGGTCGCCGGGGTCACCGAGGCCGAGCTCGAGCGAGCGCGCGAGCTCGCACAGTCGAAGTTCGCGTCGACTGAATGGACCAACCGGGTGCCGTAGTGGACCAACCGGGTGCCGTAGCCGGACAAGCCTGTTCGTGCGGGTCCGTCACGTCACGACGCCGGGGCACCCGACAACGCAACGCTGAGGCCGCCCAGGCTGCCCACGCCGCCCAGACCGCACTGCGATATCGCTGCGCGCTACGCCCGCTCGGTCAGGTCTGCGTACTCGGGGTGGCGCTGCAGGTACGCGACGACGTAACTGCAGCGCGGCTCGATGCGCTTGTCGGTCGAGGTGCGCAGGTCGTCGAGAACGTGCTTCACGAGCGTGCCCGCAAGGCCGCGGCCCTGGAATTGCGGGAACACGACGGTGCTGTCGATCGAGACCGCATCGTCGCGAGTCGTGTAGGTCAGATACCCGAGCGACTCGTCGCCCTCGCTGATGACGTAGCGCCGCTGCTCGACGTCGTGCGTGATCTGTTCAGCCATGCTCCGAGGGTACGCGGCCGGACGGCGCGGGCCGAGGGCGATCGCCGTCGGCGTATGCGACGCTTGCTGCCATGGCTGCTGAGACGAACGATCCGGATGCGCGCGACCGGGGGGATGCGCGCGATCACGATCAGGGTGACTCGGTTCCCCGTGGCCGGCACGCCGCGGCAAGCGCTGCGCCACAGAGTGCAGACGCAGGTGCAGCAACCACCCCGGCAGCAACCACCCCAGCCGCAACCACTGCAGCCGTAGCCGACGACGAAACGCTGCTCGGCGAGCGGCGCGGCCGGGTCGCCGCCGACCGTCATCGCCGGCGCCGCCGTCTGCGCGGACTGCGGATCGCCGTCGCGGTCGTCGTCGTCGCAGCTGTCGGCGTCGGTGTCGTG
>JBQDJW010000118.1:0-7236 GCA_052086425.1 Pseudoclavibacter sp.
CGTTCGCGGCCCGCGCGATCGCCGAGGCCTGCTGCGTGAGGCGATCATGAATCGCCGCCCCCAGATCCGCACCAACCAGCGCCGACACCTCGCACATCCCGTCACCAACGTCCCGCAGCCACACCCGCCGCGACGCACGCGCCGCCCGCTTCCGCTCCTCCGCGGTCGATCCCAACAGCCGGGCCGCGAGCTTGTGACACCGATCCTTCAACGACCCCGCCGTTCGACCCTCCGACAGCTCCAGCGCACGCTCCTCGTACTCGACCACCCGCGCCGCGGCCTCGACAGCCTCGACACGCAACCGCTCAACCTCGCCCGCGGGCACATCCCCGCCATCGCGGGCCCGCTCGAACGCATCCTGCGCATCGCGTCGCGCGTCGAACAAGGGCGCGCCCTCGTCCGAGATCGCCCGACCATGCCGACGCGTCACCCGGCCAGCCGTCATCCGATCGAACACGACAGGCAGATTCGACACCACCGACGACGCCTCCGCCAGATCAGCCTCAACCCGACGCCGACCGATCTTCCGCACCGCACTGATCTCGGCAACCACCTCGGCATACACCCACTCCGGAACCCCACGACCCCGCTCGCGCGGGTGCGCCAGCAGATACGCCTCCTCGGCGACCTCACGCGCACGCTGCATCACCCACAACTGCCGCGCGTGAATCGACGCCTCCTGCAACTCCAGCATCGACAACAGATGCATCGCGAACGCCCCAGGCGACTCCAACGTCACAAACGACGACCCATCATCATCGACACCGACAACACCCGTCCACCCCGCAGGCACACCAGCGGCGGGCTCGCCAGTCCCGTCACCCGCGGAAGCACCGGCGTCGCCACCGGCACCACCACCGGACACGCCACCGACCTCATCGCCGGCGCCGTCAACCGAGCCGCGACGCTCCTCGTCACGCTCGTCCCCATGTGGGTACGTCTTCGATGCCATGTGGCAATTCTACCACGGGCGTCGCAGTTTTGTTCTAATTGGTTGCGCCCATCCAGATCTCGTATCGACGAGATGCGCGCCCCCATCGCAGGCGCAGGCCCGCCGCCCCATCACAAGACTCACCGTGCCGAGCGCCGCGAATTCACGCCTTCTCACCACTCGCGTTCGACGAGATGGTTCGGGGAGTACCCGTCGCGGTACATGTCGGCGAGAAGCGGGTGTGCGGTAGCGCGCGAAATCGTGAAGGCCATGCCCCGAGCTCACCCGAGATTCGGTGAATGCGCGAGCCTGAACACGTGGGAGCGCCGAGCCATGCGCACCGATGGGCACCGCACCGTCCCCTTACCACCGCTACGCACGGCGAAGGGCCGGGGCGGCGAACCGCTCCCGACCCTTCCGATCACACAGCGCAGCGTGCACCGCGCCGGCGAGCCCCGGTGCCGAGGCCCTACGCTCCCACGCGGATGAGCTTCTTGTTCACGAACTCGTCTGCGGCGAGCAGTCCGAGCTCGCGCGAGGTGCCGGAGCGCTTGACGCCGCCGAACGGCAGCGCCGCCTCGTCGGCGAGCACCACGTTGATGTAGACCATGCCTGCGTCGATCTGGTCGGCAACCCGCTGCGCCTGCTCGGCGTCGGTCGTGAACACGTACGACCCGAGCCCGAACGGGGTGTCGTTGGCGAGGCGGATCGCCTCGTCCTCGTCGGCGACGCGGTAGACCGCGCCGACCGGGCCGAAGAACTCCTCGCGATACGCGTCCATCTCAGGCGTCACGCCCGCGAGCACTGTGCCGGGAACGAAGGCTCCGTCGCGCGAGCCTCCGACGACGACCTGCGCCCCCTGCGCTGCCGCGCGGTCGACCTGCTCCTGCAGTCGCTCCGCGGCGGCGAGCGACGAGATTGGCCCGAGCACGGTGTCCTCCGCGAGCGGGTCGCCGACCTTCGCGGCCTCCATCGCAGCGGCGAACTTCGCGAGGAACTCCTCGTAGAGCCCGTCGACGACGATGAATCGCTTCGCGCCGTTGCACGCCTGGCCGTTGTTGTCGAGCCGCGCCGCGACGGCCGACGAGACCACCGCATCCAAATCATCAGCGGACAGCACGATGAACGGGTCGGACCCGCCGAGCTCGAGCGCGACCTTCTTCAGGTGGCGACCCGCGATCTCGGCGACGGCCGCCCCGGCACGCTCCGAACCGGTGACCGACACGCCCTGCACGCGCGGGTCGGCGACGATGGCGGCCGCCTGCTCGTTCGTGGCGTAGACGTTCTCGTACGCACCAGACGGAAGTCCCGCATCCGCGTACATCGCTGCGAGCGCGGCCGCAGACTCGGGGCACTGCGGCGCGTGCTTCAGGATGATCGTGTTGCCGTTCGCGAGGTTCGGCGCCGCGAATCTCGCGACCTGGTAATAGGGAAAGTTCCACGGCATGATGCCGAGCAGCACGCCGAGCGGGGCGCGTCGCACGACAGCCGTGCCCTCGCCCTCGATCGTGAGCGGCTGGTCTGCCGTGATCTCGTCGATGTGATCGGCGTAGTACTCGGTGATGTCTGCCGCGAAGTCGACCTCGCCGAGCGCGTCGCCGAGCGGCTTGCCCATCTCGCGCACGATGATCTTCGCCAGCTCGTCGCGGCGCTCGCGGTGCAGTTCGGCGACGCGGCGCAGGCCGGCGGCGCGGTCGGCGGGCGTCGCACGGCGCCACTCGCCGTATGCGGCGTGCGCACGGTCGATCGCTGCCGCGACCTCGGCGTCGGTCGCGGTCGGGTATTCGCTGACGCGCTCGCCAGTCGCGGGGTTCGTTACGGCGTAGTCACTCATCTGCTGATTCTCCCTGGTGGCTCGTTCTCATGGCACGTTCGTCGTGTCTGGTTCGATGTTGCCGCTTACGCCTGAAGCGCGTCGCCGATCTGCGCGGCAACCAGGCGGCCCATGCGGATCGCGCCGTCGACGTGCTGGTAACCGAGGCCAGCCATGTCGCTGCACGCGAAGTGGATGCCATCGATCGGTTCGCGCAGGTCGGCGCCGTAGCGGTGCAGCCCGCCGAGGTCGAAGCTCGCGGCGTACGCTCCGCGCGTCCACTCCTCCGCACCCCAGTCGCTCTCGTAGTAGACGACTGGGTTCTTGGCCTCGTCGCCGTAGTAGTTCGCGAGCGATTCGAGGATGCGCGCCTTGCGTTCGTCGGCGGGCAGACGGAAGAGATCGTCTGCGTTCCTGTCGCTCACGAAGCCGACGAGCGTGCCTCGCTCGTCGGCGTGGTTCGTGTTGTCGTACGCCTCGTGCACCAACTGATAGGGGCTGAACACTGTGCCAGAGAGGCCGGTGTCGCGCCAGAACGGCGTCTCGTAGACGGCGTGGAGCTTGATGACGAAGCCCATCGAGAGGTGCTGGTGCATCTGCTGCGGGATGCGCGGCAAAGCCGGTTCGAACGAGATGCGGTGGTAGAGCGTGGGGGCGAGCGCGAGGATGGCGCGCTTCGCCCGCACCGTGACGCTCGCGCCGTGCGCGACGACGCCCTCGTCGGAGTGCTCGAGGCGGAGCACCGGCTGCTCGAGGAACACGTTGTCGCCGAGCCGCTCCGCGAGGCGGATCGGCACCTGCTGGAGCCCGCCGATGACACGCTTGTCGAGGATGAAGTCGGCGTCGACGAGGTTCGTGAAGCTGCCGGCGCTCGCCGCCATGAGCAACGACTGCAGCAGCGAGAACGCGTGCGTGGGCTTCGTGAGCATGGCGGCGGCCGTGAACATGCCGATGTTGACGATCGCCTCGACGTCGTCGGTCTGCTGCTCGAGCCATGCCTGCCACGAGATCGTGTCCCACTCGAGTGCCTTCGGATGCTGCCACGGCGCATCCGGGTCGATCTCGGCGTCCATGGCGTCGATCTTCTCGATCAGGGCGTTCATGAGCTGCTCGGTCGCCGGTGCGACGGGGACGAGGTCTCCCGTAAAGCGGGTGCGCTCGCCATCGCCGTTGATGTAGACGCTCTCGCCCTCGCGGTAGCGGCTGAATGTCTCGAGGCCGAGGTCGGCGAGAGACTCGATGAGCGCCGTCTGGTCCGGCGACACCCACTGCCCGCCGATCTCGAGCATGGCGCCGTCGATGTCGTCGGTCCAGAGTCGACCGCCGACGCGGTCGCGGGCCTCGAGCACGGCGACCGTGAGGCCCGCCTTCGTGAGCTCGTTCGCCGCGGTCAGGCCGGCAGCGCCTGCCCCGATGATGACGACGTCTCGAGTGAGTTCAGTCACTTCGCTTCCTTACGTTGTTCGTTGACTCGGTGATCGTTGGCGATCTTCGGTGTCTCGGGCGGTTCTCGTGGACGCGGAGCGTCGATGCACCGCGGCGTCAGGAGCCGCCACGCCTTTCATTCATATGATCAATAGCGGGACCACGTGGAACGGCACCCGGATGCTCCGATCACCAGCGATTACCAGGATTCTACGAATCTCGGGAGCATCACGCACTCGCCACTGCGTATAGTGCAACGCAGACGTATTCCATAGTGGCGAGAGGACTCAGTCATGGGCGACCCGGCAGCGTCACGCGCGCGGGCTGTCGCGCATGCGGCCGAACACGTCGCCGAACGGCGATCGCCGACCCTCGACGCGCTCCGCGCCGTCACGCGCGCCGCGCAGCGCCCCGGCGGAATCGATTCGGCGATCGTCGAGCTCGCCCGCCGACTCGGCACGTGGGTCGGCCTGTTCGACGCGACCGGCGCCCTGCGGCGCGAACACCCGAGTGCACTGCCAGCCGAGGCCGCCGACCAGCTGCGCGACGGCGTGCGCGACCTCGTCCGACGCGGGGCGCAGGCCGCGACGACAATCCGAGCCGCCGGCACGCCGATCGCCCTGCAGACCCTCGGCGTCGGCGGCCGACTGCGCGGCGTGCTCGCGATCGCGGCCGACGAGCTCGACCCCGACCAACGCACCGTCACGGCGACCGTCGCCGCCATGGCAAGCCTGGCCTTGGCGCACGACCGCCGCGTCGGCCCGGGCGAGGCCGCGTTGCGGGCCGGGGTCGCCGAGCTCATCACGTCACCAGACTCAACCCTCACGCACCGCGTCGCCCGCGAGCTCGGCGGGGCGCTGCCCCCGCCGCCGCTCGTCGTCGCGACCTTCGCAGCCGGACGGGGAGGGGAGCATCCGGCGATCGACTGGCTCGATGAGCGCGCCGAGGGCGCGGCGCGTCCCACGTTCTTCGGTCGGGCCGGCGGCGATGTCGTCGTGATCGCGGCCGCTGCCGACGCGGGGACCATCGACGACCTCGCCGCGACCTTCGCCATGCCTGTCGGCGTCGCGACCGCGGAGCGCTACCGCGACCTCGGCCCCTCGTTCGAACGGGCGCGACGAGCCCGCCCCGAAGCGGCGGCAGCCGCTGTGGTCGGCGAGGCACCCGCCGACGCCGACGCGCACGGCGCACCCGGCTCCCGCAGCGCACGCGGCTTCGGCGGCGCACCCGGCTTCGGCAGCGCAACCGCATTCGGCGGCGCCGCCGTGCTCGAACCGCTGATCGAACACGATTCCACCGCGGGCACGGCGCTCCTCTCGACCGTGCGCGCCTGGGTCGGTGCCGACTGCCAGATCGACGCCACCGCCCGCGCGCTCGACGTGCACCGGCACACGGTGCGCGCACGGCTCGAGCACGCGCAGCGATTGCTCGGGCGCGAACTCGGCGCGATGTCGACCCGGGCCGAGCTCTATCTTGCGCTCCGCGCGCTGCTGTAGCCGGTGCCTCCCCCTACGCCGTCGAGCCCGGCAGCAGCCGCGTGAGCGTGCCAGGTGCCGTCTCGACGAGCGCCTCGACCGAGCGCACGAGCAGGAACAGCCGCTGCTCGCTCGCCTGCCACGACACCAGCAGGTGCGCGTTGAGCCCGTCAATCATGCTCAACACCTGCGCAGCCACGCCGTGCGGGTCGCTGCACGCGAACTCGCCGACAGCGATGCCCTGCTCGATGAGCGACGCGATGAACGAGCGCCACTCGTCGCTCTGCCGCCGCACGGCCTCGGCGAGCAGCGGATTGCGTGCACCGAGCGCCCAGCCGTGCACCCACACCAGGTCGACGTCGGCCCGCGACACGTCGATCGAGCCGTCGAGCACCGCGACGAGGGCCGCGGCGGCGGATGCTCCCCCGACGCGGCCGTGTCCGGTCCCGTCGGCCTCGGCCACGGATGCGGCTCCCGCGGCACCGCCCCCCGACGGGCCGCCACGCGCGTAGCTGCGGGCGAGCTCGCGCATGTCGCCCAGCTCGACGCTCACGACGGCCGTGAACGTTGTGGCGACGAGGGCGTCCATGCTCTCGGAGTGGTGCGCGACGAGCGCTGGAGTCATGCCGGCACGGGTCGCGACCGCGCGTAGCGTGACCGCGTCGAGCCCGTCCTCCTTGGCGATCGCCTCGGCCGCGAGCGCGATCTGCGCTCGCCGCTCGGCGGGCGAGCGACGCACTCGAGGCGCGCGCGCGCGTTCGGCACCCGTCGCTCCTCCCGCATCCGGCCGCCCATCGCTCGACGCGCCACTCGCATCCGCCGTGTTCACCGCCGATTCGATCGCCATCGCTGCTCCTTCGCCGCATCGTCGTCGCGCACTCGTCGCGCCATCAAGCACATGCCCCTTGACACCCGGCCAACCGTAACGCACCATTTTGCTATTGATCACTTGATAAATACCGCAAAGGAGCGCAGATGCCCTGGACGATGCCTGCCGAAACGGCACCGCACCACCGCACCTGGATGACCTTCCCCCGTGAGGGCTTCACACTCGGCGCGACCGACGAAGAGCGCGCGGCCGGGTACGAGGCCTGGACCGCGACAGCGCTCGCCGTCGCCGAGTTCGAACCGGTGACGATGGTCGTCGACCCGAGCGAGCGCGACCGCGCCCGCCGCGTGCTCGGCTCCGACATCGAGGTGATCGAGGCCCCGATCGACGAGTTCTGGATGCGCGATGTCGGCCCGACCTTCGTGCACGACGACGAGCGACCGGATGCGCTTGGCGCGATCGATTGGACCTTCAACGGCTGGGGCGGCCAGGAGTGGGCAGAGTGGGGCCGCTCGGGCGACCTCAAGCGCACGATCGCCGAGGCCGCGGGCGCCGAGCTCGTCGAAACCGACCTCGTCAACGAGGGCGGAGGATTCCACGTCGACGGCGAGGGCACGGTGCTCGCGACCGAGACCGTGCAACTCGACCCCGGCCGGAACCCCGGCGCCGACAAGGCAACGGTTGAGGCGGAGTTCGCCCGCACGATCGGTGCGCGGAAGGTCGTCTGGCTCCCCCGCGGCCTCACGCGCGACTACGAGGAGTT
>JBQDJW010000119.1:0-7231 GCA_052086425.1 Pseudoclavibacter sp.
CTGCCTCGGCGACCGGATTCGGCCAGTCGGGGTCGGCGGTGCCCATCACGACCGCGGATGAGCACCGCACCTTGGCGAGGTGCGGCGCGACGACCGCGTGGTCGGTTGCGGCGGTGCGGCGGAACGCGCGCCAGCGTCCAGGGCCCTGCTGTTCGGACGTGAGCCTGGCCGCACGGGCACGCGCCTCGTCGCGGTCGAGGCCCGGCCAGAGCTTCGCCGCGTAGCCGCGCCATACGGCGGGACCCCAGGGCTTCAGAAGCATGAGCCGCATCACGGCGGCCATCGCCGGGCTGCCGCCCCGCAGGAACGGGCCGGCGAGCACGAGTCCCGCGACGAGGTCGGGGCGCTGCGACGCGGCGATGACGGCCGCTGCCGCGCTCATCGAGGCGCCGATGATGATGGCGGGTGTCGGGGTGTCGGGGGTTTCGGTTGTTGCCGAGTCGGCCCGCTCGCTGCTGAGGTGCTCGATGACGGCGATGAGGTCGCTCGCCGTCGCCTCGTCGCCGAACGCGTCGAAGTCGGCTCCGCTGTCGCCGTGGCCGCGCAGGTCGACGGTCGCGGCACGGCACCCGGCCGCGGCGAGGCGCTCGGCAAGGGGGGTGAAGGCGTCGCGGTGGTCGCCCATTCCTGGCGAGCAGACGACGAGGTTGCCCGCGCCGCTCCAGTCGCCGAAATATTGGATGGCGAGCGACGAGCGCTCGCGTGGAAGCTGGCTCATGTTCATAGCCATAAAGCTAATACACTTAGCTTTATGGCGCAAGGCATGTATCCGGTGATCGCGGCTGGCAGCGCTCGATGATGGTCGGTCGCATTCGGTCGTCGCGCGCGCTTCCGGCGAGAGGGGGAGTGTTGCGCGGGCGAATACCCGCTGCGGTGGCAGATCGCAGTGCTCCTGACGCAGGAGACGCGATATACGCGACTGCTGCGTCAGGAGCCCTCCAATCGGTCAGCGAACTCTGCGCGCCGCCCGGGAGACGCGCCTCCGGCGCTCCTCGGGCATCGAGGTTCGCCTATGCGGTCTGCGGGGTCTGCGCGGTCTGCGCGATCCCTGCGACCGAGGCCTCGCCGGCGAACGCCGGCACGACCTCGCGGATGAACAGCTCGAGCGACGCGCGCTTCTGCTCGTGAGTGAGCGTGTTGTCGATCCAGAAGCTGTACTCGTCGACCCCGAGCGCCTCGTAGTGGCGGATGCGCTCGATGACCTCGGCGGGCGTGCCGATCATGGCCGTTCGGTGCAGCGACTCGGGCGTGAACTCGTCGCGCCCCTCGAACTTCGACTCGGGGCTCGGCTCGAGGAATCCGTTGCGCGGCGTCGTCTGGTTGCCGAACCACGCGTCGAACGTGCGGTAGAACTTGTTGATGCCCTCGGCGGGCGAGCGCCACCCGTCGGCGTCGTCGGGGGAGTGCACGTGCGTGTGCCGCAGCACCATGATCTCTGGCGGCGTCTCCTGCGGGAACTTCGCGTTCGCCTCGTTGAACTTGCGCACGAGGTCTTCGACCTCGGTGTCGTCCTTCATGAGCGGCGTCACCATCACGTTGCAGCCGTTCTCGACGGCGAAGTCGTGCGACCCCTGGTCTCGCGCCGCGATCCACACGGGCGGCATCGGTTGCTGCACGGGCTTCGGCACGCTCGTCGCGCTCGGGAACTGCCAGATCTCGCCGTCGTGCGCGTAGTCGCCCTGCCACAGCTTGCGCACGGCGGGCACGAGCTCGCGCAGGTGCTTGCCGCCGTCCTTGGCCGACAGTCCAGGAACCATGCGGTCGAACTCGACCTGATAGGCGCCGCGCGCGATGCCGATCTCGGCACGCCCGCCCGAGATCACGTCGAGCAAGGCCGTTTCGCCGGCCGCGCGAATGGGGTTCCAGAACGGCGCGATGATCGTGCCGGCGCCGAGCCGAATCTTCGACGTGCGCGCCGCAAGGTACGCGAGCTGCGGCATCGGGCTCGGCGAGATCGTGTACTCCATGGCGTGGTGCTCGCCGATCCACACGGTGCCGAACCCGCCGGCCTCAGCCATGAGCGCCAGTTCGGTGAGGTTGGTGAACGACTGTTCATGGGAGACGGTCTCGTCCCAGCGCTCCATGTGGACGAACAGTGAAAATCGCATGATGGCACCTCCGTGCTCTCGTGGTTCGTTGTGGTGGTTCCGGATGCGTCGCATCCGGTGGTTCGGTTCGCGAGCGGTCAGGCGCCGGCGCGCCGCTCGGCGATCGTCACGTCGCCGCGCGACCAGTGCGCGGTCGGTACCTCGCGCAGTACGACGACGGTGTTGTCTGGCGTCGCGCCGACGGTCTGCTCGGCGGCATGGTGCAGCGCGGTGATGAAGGCGCGGAGCTCGTCTGGCGTGCGGCCTTCGGCGATCGAGACGTCGATGAACGGCATGGTGAGTTCCTCTCGTTGGGGCGACGACGCGGGGCGTGATGGGTGCGTCGGGTGCGATAGCGCGGCGGTGCGATGTCTGCGAGGGGTACGGCGGTGCTGGATGCGCTTCGTGCGATGTCTGCGACGGTGCAGGATGCGCGTGGAACGACGTGCGCGGATGCGCGACGGCTGGACTCCGCCTACGACCGCATGACGAAGGGGTCGCCGACGGCGCCCTCGTCGGTGTTGACCCAGACGCTCTTGAGCCGCGTGTACTCGTGCATCGACTCGATGCCGTGCTCGATGCCGACGCCGGAGGACTTGAAGCCCTGGCGCGGCGACATGGGCGACATGGCGCGGTACGTGTTGATCCAGACGGTTCCGGCGTCGAGGCGGCCCGCCATGCGGTGGGCGCGGGCGAGGTTCTGGGTCCACACCCCGGCGGCCAGGCCGTACTCGGTGTCGTTCGCGAGCGCGACGACCTCGTCCTCCGTGTCGAACGGCATGATCGCGGCGACGGGGCCGAAGATCTCCTCGCGCACGACGCGCATGTCGTTGTTCACGTCGGTGAGCACGGTCGGCGAGAAGTAGTAGCCGGGCAGGCCGACCTCGGGCCGTGTGCCGCCCGCGCGCACGGTCGCGCCCTCGTCGGCTCCGAGGCGCACGTACGACTCGACTTTGTCGAGCTGGTCGCCGAACGCGAGCGGCCCGAGCTCGGTCGAGTCGTTGAGCGGGTCGCCGATCACGATCGACGAGGCCCGTGCCGAGGTGAGCTCGACGAGCTCGTCGTACACGCTGCGGTGCGCGAAGACGCGGCTGCCCGCGATGCAGGTCTGCCCTGCCGCGGCGAAGATGCCGGCGATGACGCCCATCGCCGCGTTCTGCACGTTCGCGTCCTCGAACACGATGTTGGGGCTCTTGCCGCCGAGCTCGAGCGTGCAGCCGATGAACCGGGCGGCCGCCTGTTGGGCGATCCGCGAGCCGGTCGCGGTCGACCCCGTGAACGAGATCTTCGCGAGGTCGCGGTGCGCGACGAGCGCGGCGCCCGCCTCGGCGCCGTAGCCGGTGACGACGTTGACGACGCCGTCTGGGAACCCCGCCTCCGTCGCGAGCTCGGCGAATCGAAGCACGGTGCGCGAGGTGTACTCGCTCGGCTTGATGACGATCGTGTTCCCGGCGGCGAGCGCCGGCGCGAGCTTCGAGGTGGTGAGCGTCAGCGGCGAATTCCAGGGGGTGATCGCGCCGACGACGCCGAGCGGCTCGCGCTGCGTGTAGTTGAGGATCGCCGGGTTCATGGCCGGGATCTGCGCGCCCTGCACCTTGTCGGCGAGGCCCGCGTAGTAGTACAGCCACTCGGGCAGCGCCGCCATTTGACCCCGCATCTCGCGCAGCAGCTTGCCGTTGTCGAGGCTCTCGAGGCGCGCGAGCTCGTCGGCGTGCTCGCCCACGAGGTCGGCAAGGCGTCGCAGTAGGTGGCCCCGCTTGGTGGGCGTGAGGCCCGACCAAGCGGGCGACTCGAAGGCGGACCTGGCCGCCGCGACGGCGCGCGCGACATCGTCGTCGCCGCCGCGCGCGACGTCGTACAGCGTTTCGAGCGTTGCCGGGTTCGTGCTCGCGAAGTACTCGCCGCTCGCGGGGGCGCTCGGGGCTCCGCCGATGAAGTGGTCGACTCGCTCAGTCATGCGACTGCTCCTTTGCGGTTCACGTCGGTGTCAGTTCGGGTTGTCAGGGGATGCGGTGCTCACGTTCGCCTCCGCGGGAACGCGAGTGCCGTTGTGGGAGCCGGGCAGGTCGTGCTGCGCCGTTACGCCCGGCTACGCCGGCAGGCCGAAGTGCTCGGTGAGCGCGTCGGCGAGCGCTCGCGGCCGCTCGACCGGAAGCATGTGTCGCGCGCCCGGCACGATCGCGACCCGCGCATCCGGAATCGCATCGGCCAGCCGGCGTGACATCTCGGGCGTCGAGCCGGGGTCGAGCTCGCCCGTGATCGCAAGGGTCGGCGCGGCGATGCCGCCGAGCTCGTCGGCGATCTCGGCGTCGCCCCGGGCGAACACGGCGTAGGCGTGCAGGTACGACTCGACGTCGTTGGCGAGGAGCGTGCGCCTGGTCGCGGCGATCTCGTCGGCGGGAACCGTCGTTCCCTGCGGGTACCAGCGTTCGATCGACGCTTCGGCACTGGCCTCGAACGCCGACGCGGCCGTGCGCAGTCGGCCCTCCACCGCATCTCGCTCGCCAACCGTTCGCCGGCACACCGAGTTCACGCAGGCGATGGCGCGAACGCGCTCGGGCGCGAAGCGCGCGATGTGCTGCGCGACGAGCGCGCCGAGCGAGAAGCCGACGAGGTCGACGCGGCCATCGGGCAGCCGACGCAGCACGTCGGCCGCGAGGGACGCGAGCGTTTCCGGCTCGCGCAGCGGCGGCTCGGCGCCGTGTCCAGGCAGGTCGATGGCGACGGATGCTCCGGGAAGCAGCCGAGAGAGCGGTCGCCACATCGTCCGGTCGAGTCCGACGCCGTGCAGCAGGACGATGGGCGTCGCGGGCTCGTTCGCCGCGCGCCGCGCGCCCGCTGTTTCCGCGGCGCCCGTTTCGCGTGGCGCCTCGTCGCCGCCTCGCGTCTCGTCCGTCACGCCGGCCCCCTACTGCTCGCTGGTGAGCGGGGCGAGGCGCTGCTGAGGCCGGCCCTGCGCCGCGCCCGCGAGGGCGATGAGGATCTCGTCCGCGTGCGGCGCATCGGGAATCCGCACCTCGACCGACTGGTGGTGCGAGCGGATCGTCTGGTCGGTGATGTGCTTGAGCGGGATATCGAAGACGGTGCCAGCCGTCGCGCGCTTCTCGACGGCGGGGAGCAGGGTCGTCGCGCTCGCCGCGTTGCGGTAGTGGTTGCCGAATTTGAGCGTGTGGATGAGGCCGGACGCGTGCTCGACTTCGCCGTTCAGGCCGACGATGCCGGCCTTGCCGTACGCCTCGACGGGGACGCCAAGGGCCTCGATGACGCGCGGCGCGAGCAAGGCCCCGAGGTCTGAGGCCGTCGCGTCGATGCCGGCGGTGAGGTCGTCGACGAATCCCTTGCCCGCCCACGGGTTCTCGAAGACGGCCGCGACGATGGCGACGCGGGCGGCGGGCTCGACGGGGCGGCCGCCCTCGGTCACGATCTCTTCGACGACGGTGACGATCTTGCGCAGGTTCACGAAAGGATTCCCTTCAGGATTTCAGCGGAAACGGGGCGGTCGGTGGTTCGATCGCCGAGTCGGGGGTGCGGTCGCGGGCCGGTCGATGCGGCGGCGATGACGGCGATCTCCCTCGGATGCGGCGCATCCGAGAGGTGCACATCGAGCGTTTGATAGTGGCTGCGCGTTGCGGCGGCCGTCTTGTGCCACATGGGCACGCGGATCGAGGTGCCGGCGTCGGCGCGGTCGTCCGAGAAGCAGATGATCGACGTGCCGTCGAGGAATTCGCGCACGAGGTTGCCGAAGAACGGAGTGTGCACGAGCGCGCCCGCGTGCTCGATCTCGCCGTCGAGCCCGACGACGGCGGCCTTGCCGAACGCCTCGACGGCGTCGGCCCCGCCGAGTGCTGCCAGGAGGCGGTCGGCGACGAGCTTCGCGACGATCGGCGCGATGCGCTCGGTCTCGGGCTGCAGGTCGCCGTCGGCGCCCGTTCCCACCCAGGGATTCGCGAGCACGGCGACGGCGCTCGCGCGGAGCGTGCGCCGGGCGGCGGGCAGGCCCGCCTCGGTGGCGACCTCTTCGGTGCTCGTGACGATGCGGCGGATGCCGACGCGGCGGGCGAGCTCCTCAGCGCGCTCGCGGGGCAGGGGAGCGGTCACGTCGACGGACGCTCCGGCGCTGCCGGCCTCCGCATCCGGATGCGTCTGGGGGTTCTCTTGCTTGGATGCGGCTTCCGTCGTCATGCTGACGTCCTTTCGTGGGCATCGGCGGCGGGCTTGAGGCCGTCGCGGCGCTCGTCCCGGGTGTCATCGTGAGCTTCGTCCGATACCTCGCCCGGCGCGATCCTGCGCTGGCCTGCGCCGGGCGGCAGCAGCGCCTCCCGGCTCGAGATGGCGACGTGGTCGCGCATGGCGAACTCGGCGCCGATCGCGTTCTTCGCGCGGATCGCGTCGACGATCGAGCGGTGCTCGCCCGTCGACGCCGTGATGCGGCCCGGGTGCTGGATCGTGCGGAGCACGATGCGGTGGTAGGCGAGCTGGTTCATGAGTCGCTCGTAGTGCTCGTAGAGCTTCGAGTTGTCGGCGCCGCGCACGATCGTCCAGTGGAACTCGTGCACGAGCCGCGCGTAGGCGTCGGCGTCGTCGGCCTCGGCGGCCGCGTCCGACGCGTCGAGGTTGCGCTCGAGCGCGCCGAGCTCCGGCGAGTCGCCGCGGCGTGCCAGGAGGCCGGCCGCGAGCCCCTCGAGGCCCTCCTTGAGCTGGAACATCTCGACGATCTCGCGCTGGGTCGGCGTGCGCACGAAGGTGCCGACCTTCGCCCGAATCTCGACGAGCCCCTCATTCTCGAGCTGCTTGAGCGCCTCGCGAACGGGGGTGCGGCTCACCTCGAACTCCTGTGCGAGCTGCGCTTCGGCGAGCTGCGTGCCCGGCGGGTAGTCGCCGCTGAGCACGAGGCGGCGGAGCTTCGCGAGCAGGCTGAGATCGCCGGCGTCGATATTGACGCCGGCTGCGTCGTTCACTGCCCCGAGGTGCGGAATCGGTTGCATGCGGCGAGCGTATGTTGCATACATGAAAGATGTCAAGCATCCGAATGCAGCGGATCTCTGTCGTGTCAGAAGGCGGTATTTTGCCTAGAAAGTGGCGAACTAGCTGTAGTTCCCGGTGACGTTGTGAACGCGTGTGGCCGGGGTCTTGCCGCCGAGCGC
>JBQDJW010000120.1:0-7167 GCA_052086425.1 Pseudoclavibacter sp.
GATGCCACACCCAGCGAGCGCGAGCCCCAGTGTCGCGACGCCGCCCGCGAAGAGTACGCGGCGTGTGATTGCGGCGCTGACGCCGGCGCTGTGCGCCGACGTATCGGCTCGTTCGACGATCTTCATGGTCTCCCCTGCCGCGGACTGCGCTCCTGAGCACACGCTATCCCGTGCCCGCGCGGATTCCGAGCGGACAGCCCCGTGGGTGGTGGGCGAGGGACGCGCTTTTGCCCGCGGCGCTCGAGGGAAGACCTCTCAGATCCCGAGCATGAACCCGACCCGCATCTCGCGAGTGTCGAACGACATGGGCAAGCCTTCCCTATCCGGGACCCGTCGCAGGATCGGCGATCGTTTTCACGGTGCCGTCGCGACGCGATTCCTCGGCGGCGAAGACGATCAGGTGGCTGCGGAGCGTTTCGTCAGGTCCCGAGCGGATCAACGACTGATCGCCGGAGGCGACTGCCCCGACGAATGCCGAGATCAGACCGGCGTCACCGCCGCCGTGCCCGCCGCCCGCGTCGAACGATCCGGAGACATCAACCTCGATGCGTTCCCGCTCCCCCGTGCGGAAATCTACGATGTCGACACCGTCGCCATCACCGTCAATGCTTCCGTGCGTGCCGAAGATCTGCGTACGGCGATTGATGTGATCGGAGAACGCCGTCATCGTGAACGTACCGGCGGTGCCGTCATCGAAGCGGAACGCGATGACCTGGTGATCGACGACGTCGTTATCGCAGTCGTACACGCAGCGGCCGTACGGCCCCGTGCGGAGCGCTTCGGCCACGTCGTCGGCCGTATCGCCGTCGGTCAGGACGGTGCCCGGCCATTCCACGCGTCCCGTGCGCTGCGCCGGTTCGAGGTAGATCTTTTTCGCCGAGTACGGGCAGTTCGGCTCGATGGCGCAGTCCACGCAGCGGGTTCCGGCACCCACAGGGGCCTCCGACGCGCGGAAGTGCGCGCGCGATCCGAAGCTCGCGACCGTCTCGATCCGTTTGCCGGTGACGAAGGAGATCCAGTCAATGTCGTGGCTGCTCTTGGCGAGGAGCATCGGAGACGACGTCGCCGTGTTGCGCCAGTTTCCCCGGACGTACGAGTGCGCCGCGTGCCACCAACCCACAGGCTCGAGGTGCTGAATATTGATGATGCGGCCGATGCGGCCGGAGTCGATGACGCGACGCACGAGATCCGTATACGGCGTGTACCGCATGACGTGGCCGACCGCGAAGGGGATGTCGGCGCGCTTCACCGCCGCCACGATCTCCTCGCACTCGCGCGCCGAGACGCCGAGGGGCTTCTCGGCGAGGAGCGCGAGGCCGCGCTCGGCGACGGCGAGGCACGGCTCAAGATGGTCGCGGTCCTGGGTGGCGACGACGACCGCGTCAAGATCGAGCTCGTCCGAGGCCGCCAAGAGCGCCCGCCAGTCGTCGAACTCGCGCACGTTATCGAAGCCGCGGCTGATCTGCGAGCGGGCGGCAGCCCGCGGGTCCGCAACGGCGACGAGCACGGCCTCGTGCGGGTGCTCCCGCGCCCAGTCCATGTACGCCTGGCCGCGGTTGCCCGCGCCTGCCACGGCGAGGCGGATCGGGTCAGCCGAGCTCATCGTCGATCGCCTGCATGATGCTGTCGGCGGTCTCCTCCACGTCGGCGCGGTCGTAGAGGAGCTCGAGCACCTCGCGGTCGAAGATTCCCTGCACGTTGCCGGAGCCCTGCGGCGAAGGCGTTGGGGAATCGACCGTCAGTTCCGGCCGGATGCCGTCGACGAATTCGAGCACCTCAGCGTCGTCCGGCGTGAGGTCCTCGCGGATGACATCGACCAGGTCCGCATTCGGCGGCACGCCGCGCAGCATACCGAGTTCGGACAGCGCGTCCTCGTTGTTGACCATGAAGTCAACGAACTTCGCGGCGGCCTTCTGCTCCGCGTCGTCGGCGTTCGCCGAGATCGAGTAGAATGACGAGCCGCGCAGGTACATGCCGTTCTCCTCGGCAGCGCCCGCCTCGGAGGGGACGCGCATAAGCCGCAGATTCGATCCGGAGGCCTCCGCGAAGGCGGGCATCTCGGAGGTGTAGATCCAGGTCATGGACTGCTTGTCGGTGCCGAAGAGGGTCGACTCGAGCGGCATTCCCATCTCCTCGGAGACCTGGTCGGCCGTCGGCCCGCCGTTCTCCTGTTGCAGGAGGATGTTCTCGAGGTACGACACGAGGGCGTCGCGTTCGAAGCCGACGCCCGTGCCTTCTTCGTTGTACATCGTCTGGCCCTGCTGGTGCAGCCACGGCTGAAGGTTCTCGATTCCCGGGCGGTAGTTCATTCCCACGACGTCCCCTGATGCAGTCGCGGCCGAAGCCTCCGCGAGCTCGTCCCAGGTCCACGTCGAGTCATCCGGAATCGGCACCCCCGCGGCCTCGAAGAGGTCTTCGTTGATGGCGACCGTGAACGTGTTCACGCCCGCTGGAACGGCGTAGATCGCATCGCCCACTTCACCCAGGGCGAGCATGGATTCGTCGAGAGTACTCAGATCGATGTCCTCCAGCGAGCTGAGGTCGGCGAGAGCGCCGCGCTCGCCGTACTCGCGGATGTACCGCTCGGACATGTGGATGACGTCCGGCGCATCCTTGCCCGCGCTCATCGTGGCGAGCTTGTCCCAGTACCCGTCCCAGGGCGTGGCTTCGCCTTCGACGTCGATGTCCGGGTTCTCCGCCTCGAACGCCTCGATCGCGGCAACGGTCGCCTCATCGGAAGCGCCACTGCCCCACCAGCCGTACTCGATGACGGTTTTGCCGTCATCACCGCTGTCGGAGGAGCATGCCGCAAGCGTTCCGCCGAGGAGGATCGCTCCGGTCGCGGCGGCCACTGTGCGCCGCACTCTCGATGTCAACATAGTATTTCCTTTCAATCGTGCTATCAGGCGAGGCCGAAGCGAACGCCGGTTCATTTCCCACCGGTGGTGGCGATCCCGCGCACCAGATACCGCTGGCCGAACAGGAAGATGACGAAGATCGGCAGCAGCGAGACCACCGACATCGCGAACATCGCGCCCCAGGAGGAGCCGCCCCCACCGCCGCTGGAGTCGATGAAGCTGCGCAGGGCGAGCTGCACGGTGTACGCATCGGAGTCGGTGAGGAAGATCAACGGGCCCAGGAAGTCGTTCCAGGTCCAGATGAACGTGAAGATCGCCGTGGTCGCCAACGCGGGCACCGTGAGCGGCAGCACGATCTGGATGAAGATACGGACCGGGCCCGCGCCGTCAATGGTCGCAGCCTCATCGAGTTCACGAGGCAGGCCACGGATGAACTGCACCATCAGGAACACGAAGAATGCGTCGGTCGCCAGCAGCTTCGGAACGATCAAGGGCAAAGGTGTATTGATCCAGCCCACCTCGGAGAACAGCACATACTGCGGCACGAGGAGCACGTGCACCGGCAGCATGATCGTGATCAGCATCATCGCGAAGAAGACCTTGTTCGCTCGGAATTTCAGCCGTGCGAAGGCATACGCCGCCATGCTGCAGGAGATGAGGTTTCCGACGATGGCGCCCACGGTGATGACCAACGAATTGACGAGGTAATGCGTGAACGGATGCTTCAACGCGCTCCATCCCTCGATGTAGTTATCGAACGACAGACCGGTCAGCGATATCCCACCGCTTCGGAAGATCTCCTCATCCGGGCGCAGCGAGGCGACGAACATCCACAGCACCGGATAGAGCATGAGAATCGCAACGGCGATGAGCACCACGTGCCGCCAGATGCGACGGAGCGATCGGGATCGATTAGTCGTCATAGAACACCCAGAACTTCGAAACGGCGAAATTGATCGCGGTGAAGCCGCCGATGATGATCACGAGCACCCACGCCATCGCGGAGGCGTATCCCATCTCGAAGTTCCCGAACCCGCGCATATAGAGGTAGAGCGTGTAGAAGAGCGTCGAGTCTGCGGGTGCGCCGGTGCCGCCCGAGATGATGAACGCCTGCGTGAACGATTGAAAAGCTCCGATGAGCTGCAGCACGAGGTTGAAGAAGATGATCGGCGACAGCAGGGGAAGCGTGATCGCGACGAACCGACGCGTCTTGCTGGCGCCGTCCACGGCCGCCGCTTCGTAATACATCGTCGGGATCTGTCGGAGGCCGGCGAGGAAGATGATCATCGGAGCGCCGAACGTCCACACGTTCAGGATGACGAGTGTTCCGAGCGCGGTTTCCGGATTCGCGATCCAACTCAAGCCTTCGATCCCGACCAACTCGAGCACTCGGTTGACGAGCCCGTCAGATCCGAAGATCTGCCGCCATAGGATCGCGATGGCCACGGAGCCGCCGAGCAGGGACGGCAGGTAGAACGCCGATCGATACAGCGCCAAGCCCCGCAGCCCCGAGTCGAGCACGATCGCCACCAGCAGCGCCGCCGCCAGCTGGAGCGGCACCGAGATCACGACGTATTGGAACGTCACCCACAGGGCTTGGTGGAACCGCTCGTCGGTGAGAAGTCGGAGATAGTTCTCGGCCCCCACCCACTCGGGGGTCTGTAGGAAGTTGTAGTCGGTGAACGACAAGTACAGCGACGCGGCCATCGGACCGAGCGTGATCACCACGAGCCCCACGACCCAGGGCGAGAGGAATCCGAGCGCGACGCGCTCCTCTTTCCGTTCGCGCTTCGTCAGGCGTCGCCGCCCCACTCCGGGCTCACGACGGAGGTGCGCCAGCTCGTTCAGCGCTGACATGCGTTCCGTTGCTGCATCGAATGACTCCATCCGCGTGTGGCCCCGAGCCGGGACGCGTCCTGATGTTGTGCTCGAACGTGATCGACGCTAACACGAATATCGAGTATGCATTCGAGTTTCAATTTCGGTTCATCCGATGTTCGCTTTTCTCGCGTCGCGCACGGCGCGCGCCTCGCCGGGGCGGTCGGTGATGATGCCGTCAATCCCTTCATCGATCAACTGATTCCAGATGTTCGGGTCGTTGATCGTCCACGCTCGAACAGCGATACCGGCTTCTCGGAACGCACGCAGGTCGGTCGAGTCGGCGACTTCGTTGTACTCCGTATGAGCCTGATCGAACCCTGCCTCGCGCAGATATCGCCACGGAGCGACGAGACCGTCGCTCACCAGCGGAGCCACCGCGATGCTCCCGTCGAGCCGGCGCAGGTTATCGAGCAATCGGTGATCGGCGGACGACACGACGATGCGCGTTGACATGGCCGACTCGGCGATCGATGTCTGCAACGCCTCGGCGAATCCGACATATGGCGACGGCCTGTTCTTGGCCTCGATGTTCAGCAGCAGCGACGTCGGCGCCAACAGCTCGTAGACCTCACTCAACAAGGGCATGCGAGCTGTTCCCGTACTGGCATCGCCGATGTCGACCGCGCGCAGATCAGAAACTGCGAGCGAGCCGACCGGCGCGGCCGTGCCATCGGCAAGCGTCACCACGTGATCGTGGAAGCACACGAGCTGCCCATCGGCGGACAGGTGAACATCGAGCTCGAGGCCGTCCGCACCATCGTGCACCGCCTGCCGATATCCGACCATCGTATTCATCGCAGTGATGCCGCCTGCACGGGCATGTGCCCAGATCTGCGTCATGCGTTCATCCCTCTCTCCACGGTCGGCCATTGCCGCTCCGGTCGCTGTACGGTTTCGTCAGGCACGCCGGTGCGCCTGATCTCATCGGGCCAGGCGAGGGGGATCCCCAGTTCGCCGGACAGGACGTCCTGGAACCGCCGGAGCTCTTCCGCGTCGCCACGAAGTCGCGCGGGCGTTGATCCCGTCGTCACACAGTGCGCGGCTGCGGCGCCCGCGGCCTCCCCGATCGACCACTCGGCGGGGTGGAGCCGGTAGGCCCCATTGGTGATGTGAGTCGTGCCGATGCTCTTGTTAGCAGCGAGCAGATTCGTCGTCTCGATCGGGATGAGGGCACCGAGCGGAATTTGGAACGGGAAGCAGGTGATGTCCACATAATTGCGCCCCGCGGCCGACGGATGGAGGTCGATCCGGTAATGCCCGATGCCGACGGAATCATCGAACAGCGCCGACCCGGCCCCGTCGCCGCGCATCGTGCACCCGATGTGCGCTTCGGTGACAGTGAATAGCGCGCGAATGCGCCGCGACTCTCGGATATACGGCTCCCGCGCCAGCCCGTCCGTGGTGCCGAGTACGTCGCCGCGCAGCGCGAGCTCGGGGTAACCATGGCCGCCGTCGTAGCGCGGCGCCTCGGTCTGCATCCAATAGATGAATGACAGCGTCAACTCGCGCGCACCGCGCAGCGCCTCCTGCCGCGTACGATCCGGCACGCCGAGTAGCGGCAAGTCCCAGTAGTCCGTCTGCGGCCAGTTGATGAGGGTGATTTCGCCGCCGGGATACGACGGCTCAAGCTGTTCGCGCCCGAGGATGCGGCGGAAGTGCCACAGATCGCGGTCGGCCGAGTGCACGGCCTTCTCCGGGTCATCGAGGAACAGCGGGCGGAACCGATCGGCGAGGGTGATCGGATGCACATCCGTCCAGGAGAATCGCGAGCCCGACCATCGCGGATCCCGCTCGTCCCGCCAGCGTTCGTATCCTTCCGGTCGATCGATGACATGGGACTCACCTGCCCGGTACTCGACGGCCGCGCACCACGTGATCGCTTGCTGATCCGCCCGTTCCGCGTGCGTGAGCGCGTGGAGCTCGCCTGTCTCTGCGCGCGACTCCGCACCGATGACGTACGGGACGTCGGCAAGCGGGAGAAGCTCTCCGAGCTCGGTCGCATCCAGTACGAATTCCCCGCGCAACTCGCACGTTCCCGTCGAATCCGAAACGACGGTCACAGAGTCGATCCGGTTGTCGGATCGCGCAACGGCCACCGGCGCATACCCGCGGAGGATCCGCACCTGCCCGGATTCCACGTACGGCGCGAGCATCTGCTCCAGGACCACCGCCGCCACGCGGGGCTCGTGACACAGCCTCGAGACGGAGCCTCCACCGGGGTTGAGGTGTTCGTCAGCTCGCGCCGCCGACGTCAGAGGATAGTGCTGTCGATAGTGCTCGCGGATGCGTTCCCGCAGCTCTCGATAGCCAGAGGAGATGAACTCCGTCTCTGCCCACGGGTGTTCATCCGGCGGCACGGCCTGGGAGGTGAGCTGGCCGCCCAGCCAGCCATCCGGCGCAGCGATGATCGACGACCGCCCGAGCCGCG
>JBQDJW010000121.1:0-7151 GCA_052086425.1 Pseudoclavibacter sp.
CCTCGGCGAGGTCGGCGCCGACATCGAGGCGGCGATCGAGGCCGAGGGCGACTACGGCATCCTCGAGGAGTACACGGGCCACGGCATCGGCCGCAGCATGCACGAGGAGCCCACGCTGTTCAACTACGCGACCCGGTCGCGCGGGCCCGTCGTCAAGGCCGGCCTCGCCGTCTGCGTCGAGCCCATGATCACGGGCGGCGGCAGCGACGTCACGGTCGACGACGACGAGTGGACCGTGCGAACCGCCGACGGCTCGCTCGCGGCCCACTGGGAGCACACGGTGCTCGTGCATCGGGACGGTATCTGGGTCTCGACGGCCGCCGACGGGGGAACGGCGGGCCTCGCCGCCCACGGCGTCACGCCGGTCCGACCCGCCTGAGCGGGCCCGCGCGTCGCCGCCTGCTCGCGGCGCTACCCGGGGCTACCCGGCGCGACGTCGGTTACCCGGCGCGACTCGGGGCTACCGGGGGCGACATTGGCTACCGGATGCCGGGCAGTTTTTGTCGCGGTCGGTAGCGGTTCGCGAGTCGCCGCTCGCGGAGAAGTCAACGGGCACCCGCGGGAGCGCCAGCGAAGGCTTCCAGCCCCGCTCGCACGCAACTCGACACGCCGCCTTGCCTGAAACACGCCCGGGGTCTAAAGTAGACCGTCGGTGTGTGCTCCGTGCGCGCTTCTTTGCGTGCCCAGCCCACCGCTCTCATCCGCACGACCAGCGTGCGGTTCAGTAGCAAGCGATAGTGAGGCTATGTCGAAGAAGGACGGCGTCATCGAGATCGAGGGGTCGGTCATCGAAGCATTGCCAAATGCGATGTTCCGAGTCGAGCTCTCGAACGGACATAAGGTTCTTGCCCACATTTCGGGCAAGATGCGACAGCACTACATCCGCATCCTCCCAGCGGACCGCGTGATCGTGGAGCTGAGCCCGTACGACCTGACCCGCGGCCGCATCGTCTACCGCTACAAGTAACCGCTCGCTGTAAGGAACGGCCCGGAAGCGGACGACCGGGTGGCGCGATCAGCGCCGCACGGCCGGCAGATGCCGGGCACGAGGCCAGCGAACACAAAGGAAACCGACGATGAAGGTTAAGCCCAGCGTCAAGAAGATCTGTGACAAGTGCAAGGTGATTCGTCGCCACGGCCGCGTCATGGTCATCTGCGAGAACCCGCGCCACAAGCAGCGCCAGGGTTAGCTCGCAGCGCTCGTGGCCGGCGTGCTCGATGAGCTCGCCGGCGGGGCGCACGACAACTCAAGAATGAACAGCAGCGTCGAGAACTGCCGACCATCGCATCCGGTCACCACTGCACCGGATGCGCACAACGGTCACGAGGCAGAGACACCTTCGGTCCGGGGCCGAGGCCCAGACGCTGCTCCACACCCCGATCCATCAGGAGTTATCCCATGGCACGTCTCGCAGGCGTCGACCTCCCGCGCGAAAAGCGCGTGGAGATCGCCCTCACCTACATCTACGGCGTCGGCCGTACGAGCGCGCTCAAGACGCTCGCCGACACCGAGATCGACGGCAATATCCGCGTGAAGGACCTCAGCGACGAGCAGCTCGTCTCCCTTCGCGACTACATCGAAGGTAACTTCCAGGTCGAGGGTGACCTCCGCCGCGAGGTCGCCGCCGACATCCGCCGCAAGGTCGAGATCGGCAGCTACGAGGGTCTGCGTCACCGCCGCGGCCTTCCCGTCCGTGGCCAGCGCACCAAGACCAACGCTCGCACCCGCAAGGGCCCGAAGCGCACCGTCGCCGGCAAGAAGAAGGCGCGCTAGTCGCGCTCCGCCGAGAGTTGTAGGAGAACACATTGGCTACCCCGAAGTCGGCCGCTCGTAAGCCCCGCCGCAAGGATAAGAAGAACATCGCCGTGGGCCAGGCCCACATCAAGTCGACGTTCAACAACACCATCATCTCGATCACCGACCCCTCCGGCGCTGTCCTGAGCTGGGCATCGTCCGGCGGCGTGGGCTTCAAGGGCTCGCGCAAGTCGACGCCGTTCGCCGCGCAGCTCGCCGCTGAGTCGGCTGCGCGTCAGGCGCAGGAGCACGGAATGAAGAAGGTCGACGTCTTCGTGAAGGGTCCGGGCTCAGGCCGCGAGACCGCGATCCGTTCGCTGCAGGCCACGGGCCTCGAGGTCGGCTCGATCAACGACGTGACGCCGCAGGCCCACAACGGCTGCCGTCCGCCGAAGCGCCGCCGCGTCTAACGCCTTCCCACCGCGGGCTCCCTCTCGAGGGGGCCCTGCGGTGGTTCCCGGACTTCCCGCCGTCCTCTGCCCCGCCGCGCCTCGTCTCCCGCACCGCGCCCTCGTGAATCGTCATATAGCGGACGTTTCGCCGAAAGGAACCAATCGTGCTCATCGCACAGCGCCCCACCCTCACCGAAGAGAACCTCTCCGAGTACCGCTCGCGGTTCGTCATCGAGCCTCTTGAGCCCGGCTTCGGTTACACCCTCGGCAACTCGCTTCGCCGCACCCTCCTGAGCTCCATCCCGGGTGCCGCAGTCACGTCGATCCGTATCGACGGCGTGCTGCACGAGTTCTCCACGATCCCCGAGATCAAGGAGGACGTGACCGAGATCATCCTCAGCATCAAGCGGCTCGTCGTCTCGTCGGAGCACGACGAGCCGATCACCGCGTACCTGCGCAAGACGGGCGCGGGCGAGGCGACGGCAGCCGACATCTCGGTGCCAGCCGGTGTCGAGGTGCACAACCCCGAGCTCGTGATCGCGACTCTTGGCGATGACGCGAAGTTCGAGCTCGAGCTCACGATCGAGCGCGGCCGCGGCTACGTCTCGGCCGTGCAGAACCGCAACGAGTACTCGGAGGCCGGGCAGGTTCCGGTCGACTCGATCTACTCTCCCGTGCTCAAGGTGACCTACCGCGTCGAGGCCACGCGTGCCGGTGAGCGCACCGACTTCGACCGCCTCGTGGTCGACGTCGAGACGAAGCCCGCCATCACGCCGCGCGACGCGATCGCGTCTGCCGGTCGCACGCTCGTCGAACTCTTCAGCCTCGCCCGCGAGCTGAACGAGGAGTCAGAGGGCATCGAGCTCGGCCCGACGCCGATCGAGACCGGCGACTCGACCGAGCTCGCCATGCCGATCGAGGACCTCGACCTGTCGGTTCGCTCGTACAACTGCCTCAAGCGCGAGGGCATCGACACCGTCGCCGAGCTGGTCGCCCTGAGCGAGACGCAGCTCATGAACATCCGCAACTTCGGCCAGAAGTCGGTCGACGAGGTGCGCGACAAGCTCACCGAGATGGGCCTCACCCTCAAGGACAGCGTGCCCGGGTTCGAAGGCGCCCACTTCTACGGCGCCGGCGACGACAGCGGCGAGTACATCTAAACCCGGGCCGCGCAGCCCGAATCACCCGAGAGAGAAACAGTCATGCCTCAGCCCACGAAGGGCCCCCGCGTTGGCGGTAGCCCTGCCCACGAGCGGAAGATCCTCGCGAACCTGGCCGCTCAGCTCTTCGAGCACAAGCGCATCCAGACCACCGAGACGAAGGCGAAGCGCATGCAGCCGCTCGCCGAGCGCTTCATCACGTTCGCCAAGCGCGGCGACCTCCATGCGCGTCGCCGCGTGCTGCAGCAGATCAGCGACAAAGGCATCGTGCACGAGCTCTTCACCGAGATCGCGCCCCAGATGGACGGTCGCGAAGGTGGATACACCCGCATCATCAAGACCGGCTTCCGCAAGGGCGACAACGCCCCGATGGCAGTGATCGAGCTCGTTCTCGAGCCCGTCAGCCCGAAGTCCGCGGCCCCGGAGCCCGTCGAGATCGACGACGAGGACGAGCTCGAGGATGCCGTCGACGAGGTCGAGGAGACCGAGGACGACATCGAGGCCGAGGACGAGACCGACGAGGTCGAGGACGACGCCGAGGGTGAGGAAGCCGACGCCGAGGAGTCCGAGGACGAGGCCGCGGCCGAGTCGGACGACGCCGAGGCGGAGGCCGACGAGGACGCCAAGTAGCCCTCGCCGTTCATTCTGCGCAAAGGGGCCCGCATTCGTGCGGGCCCCTTTCGCATGCGGCGATCATGCCGCCAAACTGGACTTCCGCGCCCGGACGCTCACAGCATCCGGTGACGCACCAACGCAGAGAGAGTCACGTCAATGCCAGCGCCGGTTCGCATTCGCCTCGACCTCGCCTATGACGGCACCGCCTTCAGCGGCTGGGCGACGCAACCGGCCCTGCGAACCGTGCAGGGCACGCTCGAAGACGCCCTGCGCATCCTGTATCGAGGTCTGCCCGACGACGGGCCGCTGCTGACCGTCGCTGGTCGCACCGACGCGGGCGTTCACGCGCTCGGCCAGGTCGCTCACCTCGACCTCGATGCCGAGATGTGGGAGGGCACGACGCGCCGCGCCGCGAAGACGACGCCAGGGGACGCGTTCGTGCGTCGTATGGCCGGCATCATCGGCAATGACGCGGATGTCGTGGTCGCCAAGGCGGACATCGCGCCAGCCGGGTTCGACGCCAGGTTCTCGGCCGTGTGGCGGCGTTACGAGTACCGCCTCGCCGACCTCGACACCCCGCCGAACCCGCTCGAGCGGCACCGCACGGCCTTCGTGCGCGGCCATCTCGATGTCGCGCGCATGAACGAGGCCGCAGGGAAGCTCGTGGGGCTGCACGACTTCGCCGGGTTCTGCCGACCCCGCGCCGGCGCGACGACCGTGCGAACGCTGCAGCACTTCGACTGGCGCCGCGATGAGGGCGGCACGCTCGTGGCGCACGTGCGGGCCGACGCGTTCTGCCACTCGATGGTGCGCTCGCTTGTCGGGATGTGCGCTGCGGTCGGGCAGGGGAGGCTCGCACTCGACCGGGTGCCGGAACTGCTCGAGGTGACTGAGCGATCGAATGCGTTCGCCGTGCTCGCCGCCCGCGGCCTCACCCTCACGGAGATCGGGTACCCCGGCGACGCAGAGCTCGAGTCGCGCCAGGAGTCGACGCGCGCGAAGCGACCCGCGTTGCGCGTCGTGTCCGGCTGAGGTAGGCTCGGGGGGTTGTCTGCGCGCCCTTGTGCGCGTGACCGCGAAGTTGAGCCCTCAACTGCGCGATTTTCTACGTTTCGGCGGAGTGAATCGTGCGACCGAGCGGGATTCACGAACCTCTCACTCCGATCGAAAGCAGTACACGCATGCGTACTTTCACGCCCAAGGGCGAGATCACGCGCGACTGGGTCGTCATTGACGCCTCCGATGTCGTGCTCGGACGTCTCGCCACCCACGCGGCCGCGATTCTCCGCGGCAAGCACAAGGCCACGTTCGCCCAGCACATCGACATGGGCGACTTCGTCATCGTGATCAACGCCGACAAGGTCGCGCTCACGGGGCAGAAGCTCATCCAGAAGCGCGCCTACCGCCACTCGGGCTACCCGGGCGGTCTGCGCTCGGAGTCGTACTACGAGCTGCTCGAGAAGCACCCCACCCGCGCCGTCGAAAAGGCGATCCGCGGCATGCTGCCGAAGAACTCACTCGGCCGCGACCAGTTCAAGAAGCTGAAGGTCTACGCCGGCGCGGAGCACCCGCACGCCGCGCAGCAGCCCAAGGCCTACGTCTTCGACCAGGTCGCCCAGTAGCGGCAGCGACGAAGGAGCATCGACATGGCAGAGAACCAGACCATCGAAACCGACGAGCAGCTTACGAGCTACTCGACCGCAACGCCCGCGGGTGAGGCCGAGGCAGACGCCTCGACGCCGCGCCCGGCGCTCAACGTCCCCGGCGCTGCCGTTGGACGTCGCAAGCAGGCAATCGCGCGTGTCCGCCTCATCCCGGGCACGGGCACGTACTCCGTCAACGGGCGCACGCTCGAGGAGTACTTCCCCAACAAGCTGCACCAGCAGCTCATCAACGACCCGTTCACGGTGCTCGAGCTCGGCGGCGCGTACGACGTCATCGCGCTGATTCACGGCGGCGGCCCCTCGGGCCAGGCGGGCGCGCTGCGACTCGGCATCGCTCGTGCGCTCAACGAGATCGACCGCGAGCACAACCGTCCTGACCTGAAGAAGGCCGGCTTCCTGTCGCGTGACGCGCGCGTCAAGGAGCGCAAGAAGGCCGGTCTCAAGAAGGCCCGCAAGGCCCCTCAGTACTCGAAGCGCTAACCGGAGACCCGGTCAGTATGGCTCGACTGTTCGGTACGGACGGTGTTCGAGGCCTCGCCAACGGGCTCCTCACGGTGGAGCTGGCGTCGAGCCTCGCTCAGGCCGCAGCTATCGTGCTCGCGCGCGAAACGCGCGAGCGCAAGCTGCGGCCTCGAGCCGTCTTAGCCCGTGATCCGCGAGTCTCGGGTGAGTTCCTCTCGGCGGCCGTTGCCGCAGGCCTCGCGTCGTCCGGCGTCGACGTGCTCGACGCCGGCGTCATCCCGACACCCGCGGCCGCCTTCCTGACGGCCGACACCGAGGCCGACTTCGGCGTCATGATCTCGGCCTCGCACAACCCAGCGCCCGATAACGGCATCAAGTTCTTCGCGCGCGGCGGGCACAAGCTCCGCGACGAGCTCGAAGACGAGATCGCGAACGAGCTCGAGGGCGAGGCGATGCGCCCGACCGGCGCATGCGTCGGCCGCATCACGCGGTTCGCCGACGCCGAAGACCGTTACGCGCTGCACCTGCTGAAGTCCCTTCCGCAGCGCGACGACGGCACGGCTCCGCTCGCGGGGCTGCGGATTGTGCTCGACTGCGCCAACGGCGCGGCCGCAGGTGTCTCGCCGCAGGTGTTCACCGACGCGGGCGCGGTCGTGACCGTCATCGGCAACGACCCCGACGGGCTCAACATCAACGACGGCGTGGGCTCGACCCACCTCGACCACCTCCGTTCCGCGGTCGTGGCGGAGGGTGCCGACCTCGGCATCGCCCACGACGGCGACGCCGACCGCTGCCTCGCGGTCGACGCGAACGGGCAGATCGTCGACGGCGACCAGATCATGGCGATCCTCGCCCTGTCGATGAAGCGTCGTGGCCTGCTGACCGACAACACGCTCGTCGCGACGGTCATGTCGAACCTCGGCCTCAAGATCGCCATGCGCGAGGCGGGCATTTCGATGATCGAGGCGAAGGTCGGCGACAGGTACGTGCTCGCCAAGCTCAACGAGCGGGGCCTGGCCCTCGGCGGCGAGCAGTCCGGCCACGTCATCATGACGAGTTATGG
>JBQDJW010000122.1:0-3445 GCA_052086425.1 Pseudoclavibacter sp.
GCGTCACTCCGGGAACAACTGCACACCCCGCAGTCCGCAGGGGCTCGCCTGGGCGTGTCGCCACCCAAGGGGAGGCGCTGCCGTCGCGAAGGCGGGGCCGCCGCCCGACGTGGCTCTGCCCGCTCTGCCTGCTCTGCCTGCTCTGCCTGCTCTGCCTGCTCTGCCTGCTCTGCCTACTCTGCCTACTCTGCCTACGGCAGCACGACGATCTTGCCCATCGCGTGCGAGCCCTCGAGCTCGGTGAAGGCCGCAACGACCTCGTCGAGCGGGTACGTCGCCGCGATCGGCACGGCAAGATCGCCCGAGGCGACGCGCGCGGCCAGATCGGCAAGCGTCGCTGCGCGCCCCTCGGGCGCGACCAGTTCTCGCGCTCCGAGTTCGGCGATCGCGTCGCCCGCGGCGGTCGCGGTCATCCGCTCCCCCGGCACGCCGAGCGCAGCACCGACGTCGAGCGCGGCCCGCCCGTGCGTGTCGATCACGGCGGTCGGCGCCCCGAGCGCCGCGACCCGCTCGGTCAGCCCCTCGCCGTACTCGACGGGCTCGATGCCGACGGCGCGCAACGCGTCGAAGTTGCGCGGCGATGCCGAGCCGAGCACCCGGGCGCCCGCTGCACGCGCGAGCTGCGCGACGGTGAAGCCGACGGCCCCGCTCGCCCCGCCGACGAGCACCGTGTCGTCGGCGCTCACCGGCACCGCCAGCAGGCTCGACGCGGCCGCGATGCCGATAACGTGCAGCCCTCCAGCGACCTCAACGGGCACGCCGTCTGGCCGGCGCGCGAGCGACGACGCCCTGGCGACGACCCGCTCGGCGAGTGCGCCTAGCCCGCTGCCGAACACTTCGTCGCCAACGCGAACGGGCGTGCCGTCCCAGTAGACGGCGCCTGCCCCGACGGCCTCGACGGTGCCCGCGAGGTCCGAGCCGAGCTTGCGCGGGAACGCCGCCTTCGACGGGACGACACCCCCGCGCACCTTCGCGTCGTACGGATTAAGTCCCGCAGCGCGCACACGCACGACGACGCGCTCGTCGGCCGGCTCCGCATCGTCGATGTGGGCGAGGGCGAGCACTTCCGGCCCGCCGACCTCGTCATACCGAACTGCTCGATGCATCTGGGACCTCCTCGTGCCGTTGTCTGTGTGACACCGAGGAGAACGCGCGGGGCCGCGTGCCTATGCCCCGGGCGCTCGGCCGGCGCGGAGCGCGACGCCGCCACATGCCAAATACGTGACCTCAGCGGAACCCCAGGCCTCTATATGGCTTGGCGTGCCGCTGAGACCACGCAAATGGCATGAGTTACTGCGGGCGGCCCCTCGAGCGACCTCCTGTCGCTCCTCGGGGATCGGAAGGACCCGCCCTACGAGTTGGAGCGGTAGGTCGACCGCGCGTAGTCGTGGTAGGGCGCCGGGGCGACCGTCGCGCGGATCCGCACCTGGCGGTGGTTCTGGTCGACCTGCGGCTTCTTCGAGATCGGGTCTTCACCCCACACGACCTCGACCTCGGCGCCCTCTTCGACGGCGTTGTCGAGCGTCGCGAGCGACATGTACAACTGGTCGAACGCGACGTACCCGGCGTCGGTCGAGATGCCGACGGCCGTGCCGCCCTGCTCGACCGAGTCCATCTGGTAGAAGCCGTAGCGCGCCTTCGGGAAGTCGAGGTACTTCGCGGGCGTGCCCGCCTCGACCTGCGACTGCACGACCGACGCGACGTCCTCGGCGTTCCAGAGCAGCGTCACCTTGCGGCGCGCGGGCGCCTCGGCCATGCGCTCGAGCGCCTCGCGGCCATGGAAGTCGTGGTCGAACCGCACCGAGCGGCCGAGACCGAGGTCGTACGGCGTCAGGTAGTAGTCGTGCACGTCGGTCGAGTACAGCGACCCGGCGATCGACCCGGCGCGCGCGGCGGGCAGCCACTCGCGGTACTCGGCGAAGTCCTCGTCGAAGATCGCGGGGAACGGCGTCGGCACCCAGCCGGACTCGAGCGGCGACGACGAGTACGCCTTCGCGCCGACGAGGCGGATCTCGAACTCCTCGCCCGCCTCGAGCATGGCGTCGCGAACGGCCGTGCCGTCGGCGTAGGCGCCGTAGAACTCGAAGCCGGGCTGACCGGCCATGCCGTGGCGCAGCGCGCGCACGTTCTTGCCTGCGATCTCGAACTCCGCGATGTGGAAGAACTTGACCTCGGGAACCGGCCCGCCGATGAGGCGCTCCATGACCGTGTCGGCGTGCGGGCCCTGCAGCTCGTAGCGGAAGAACGTCGGGTCGCCCTCGCGCATGTTCGAGTTGGCCTCGAGCCGGTAGTGGGCGTCCTTGCCAGCGGCCTGCGCCTTCTCGATGTTGAAGCGCACCCAGTCGATGAGGATGTGGTGGCCGATCAGCACCCGGCCGTCCTCGCCCTCCCAGTTGTAGAACAGGATGCCGTCGCCGATGAGGTAGCCGTCCTTGTTCACCGAGATGAGCTGCTTGGCGCGGCCCAGCTTGAAGTTCTTGAACGTGTTGGGCGAGATCGACTCGAGCACGGCGGTGAGGTCGTCGCCCCACACGAACAGCTGCGTCATGTGGTGCGACTGGTCCATGATCGCGACGCCGGTCGACCAGGCGCGCTGCTCGTCGCGCCAGTTGGTGAACTCGGCCTGGATCGGGAAGGTGATCGACGGCCAGTCCTGATTGCGGAGCAGTTCGACGGGGTTGCCGACGCGCTCGATGGCTTGTGCAAGGGTTTCGGTCATGTTCGCTCCTGTGCGTTCCGCGCAGCGTCCGTGATGCCGCGGTGTCGATGTCACCATACGGTCGCCCCGCCCACCTGGCCGACCACAATTCGGTTGAACGGAATTGGCACCGGATGCTCCCAGCCGGATCGCAGCATCCGGCGCCGAATGCGCGCGGTGACGGATGCGCAGGGTGACGGATGCGCGGGGTGACGGATGCGCGTGGCGACGAACGCGAGGAATCGCTCCTCAGCCGAAGGGCCCGACCCCCGAGAGCGCGACGCCAACGACAATGCCGACACCGACGGCGCCGACCCCGAGCGCGAACAGCACGAGTCCAAGCAGAGAGGTCGCACCCGGCAGTCGCGCGCGGTCGCCCTCGCGGAAGAGCGCGGCGTTGACCGCCCGGCCTCGCCGCCTGGCCGTCACCCACAGCACGCCTGCGGCCACGAGGCCCATCACGCCGAGCAGCACCCACCACGGGTTGCCGAACGCCTCGGGGACGAGTCGCATCGCCACGAGCGATCCGACCGCAAGGGCGAGGCAGGTGCGCCGCCACGAGAGCTCGGTGCGCTCGGGCTGCAGGCCGGGGTCGAACGCCCCACCGCCCCGCGCCGCGCTCGTGCCGATCGGCCCGTCGGGGTCGCCGGGTCCGGCCGGGCCGCGGGGGCTGCGCGGGCCGCCGGAGCCCCCGGGGCCGCCGGAACCGCCGGACGCGGCGGACTCGCCGGGCCCGGCCGAACCCCC
>JBQDJW010000122.1:3455-5359 GCA_052086425.1 Pseudoclavibacter sp.
GCGCCGCTCATCGCAGCAGAATGGCCAGCACGACGAGCACGCCCGCCGCCGTCACGGCGAGCGCGACGAACGGGCCGAGCAACGATGCCGGCAGCGGCTCGCCGAGTCGCAGGGCTCGTTCGGTGCGCATCCAATTGCGCCACGCGACGAGCGGCGCCGCGATGCCGGCGATGAGCAGCACGAGCGACGCGGCGAGCCGCAGGCCCGGCTGCAGGTCGAGGCCGAGCACCTCGAGCGCGACGCCGCCGGCGATCAGGGCGAGGGCGGTGCGGATCCACGCGAGCACCGTGCGCTCGTTCGCCAGCGAGAAGCGGGCGTCCGGCTCGTCGCCGCGGCCGTAGACGGCGCGGGGGAATCGGCGGTCGCTCATGCTGCGGGGCCCTTGGTGCGCGGTGGGGTCATGGGTTCATTGTCGCAAGGCCGGTGACCATCTCGAGACGGCAATGGCCCCGGATGCGATGGGTGCGCATCCGGGGCCATTGCGGCGAGCGTTTCGAGGCAGGGCGTCGAGCGGGCCGATGGCCGCGTCGTGCCCCCCGCCTGCGACCTACTTGTAGGGGTTCGGGGTGAGCGTGTACTTCGTGTAGAGGTACTCCTCGATGCCCTCGAACGAGCCCTCCTTGCCGAGGCCAGACATCTTCACGCCGCCGAACGGGGCGGCCGCGTTCGACGCGACACCGACGTTGAGGCCCATCATGCCTGCCTCGATGCGGTCGATCATGCGCTGGCCGCGCTTGAAGTCGGTCGTGAAGACATACGACATGAGGCCGTACTCGGTGTTGTTGGCGAGGCGGACGGCCTCGTCCTCGTCGGCGAACGTGATGATCGGCAGAACCGGGCCGAAGATCTCCTCGGAGAAGATGTTGAAGTCTTCGGCGATGCCGTGCATGACGGTCGGCTCGAAGAACGAGCCGGGGCCGTCGACGGCCTTGCCGCCGGTCACGACGGTCGCGCCGCGCGAGACGGCGTCGTCGACGAGCTCGGTCACCTTCGTGACGGCCTTCTGCTCGACGAGGGGGCCGATCGCGACTCCCTCGTCGGTGCCGCGGCCGACCTTCATGGCCGAGACACGCTCGCCGAGGCGCTTCGCGAAGTCCTCGGCGATGTCCTGGTGCACGATGATGCGGTTCGCGGCAGTGCATGCCTGACCGATGTTGCGGAACTTCGCGGCAAGCACGCCGTCGACGGCGACATCGAGGTCGGCGTCTTCGAAAACGACGCACGGCGCGTTGCCGCCGAGCTCCATCGAGGTGCGCAGCACACCCTCGGCGGCCTCCTTCATGAGCGAGACGCCGACGGGGGTCGAGCCCGTGAACGAGAGCTTGCGCAGGCGCGGGTCGGCGATGATCGGCGACGAGACCCCTGCCGTGTTGCGGGTCGTCACGACGTTGACGACACCCTTCGGCAGCCCCGCCTCTTCGAGGATCTTCACCATGAAGATGGTCGTGAGCGGCGTGAGCGACGCGGGCTTCACGACGACCGTGCAGCCGGCGGCGAGCGCCGGCGCGATCTTGCGCGTCGCCATGGCGAGCGGGAAGTTCCAGGGCGTGATGAGGAAGCAGGGGCCGACCGGGTGCTTCGACACGATCATGTTGCCGGTGCCCTCGGGGTTCGAGCCGTAGCGGCCGTGCACGCGCACAGCCTCCTCGCTGAACCAGCGCAGGAACTCGCCGCCGTAGGTGACCTCGCCGTTCGACTCGGCGAGCGGCTTGCCCATCTCGAGGGTCATGAGCAGCGCCATCTCGTCGCGGCGCTCCTGCAGGATCTCCCACGCGCGGCGCAGGATGTCGCTGCGCACTCGGGGCGCGGGGGGCGGCCACGGCGCCGGGCGCCCCCCCGCCGCCAACAGGGGGGGGCTTTCCGGGGCAAGGGGGGGCGTTGCGCCACACCCGGTGTGGGTGGCG
>JBQDJW010000122.1:5369-7103 GCA_052086425.1 Pseudoclavibacter sp.
CTGCTTCGTTGATTGTGGCCATAGAGATATCTCCTCGTGACGACTCGGCGGGTGCCACAACGCTACACGGGGGCACCCCGGCGGACGCCGTCCGCATGCACGAATGCGTGGCACCTGAACAGTGCATTGGCACAAGCTGAACAACGCCTATGCTTGTTCGCGTGTCGCGAAGGGGGAAGCGCGACGGCGCGTGCGCTCGTGTCGCCGCCCTCGACACGCACCCTCATCTGTAGAAAGGTCAACCATGCCATCGAAGATCGCGCGCGCCGGGCTCATCGGCGCTTCTGCCCTCGCCCTCACGCTCGCCCTCAGCGGCTGCTCGCTCCTCGGCGACGTGCTCGGAGGCGGCGGCGCCGACCGTGACGACGAGGGCCAGGTCACCGAGACCGGCACCGACGACGTCTTCGCCATGGAGGTCGGCGACTGCCTCAACGAGCCCGACGGCACCGAGATCTCCGAGGTCGAGCTCGTCCCCTGCTCCGAGCCGCACGACTACGAGGTCTTCGCCGAGCAGGAGCTGCCAGAGGGCGAGTTCGACTCGGCCGCGATCGACCAGGCGATCGAGGACTACTGCCCCGTCGAGTTCGAGACCTTCGTTGGCGTCTCGTACGACGAGTCCGAGCTGTACTACACGGCCTTCACGCCGACCGCGACGAGCTGGGACTCGGGCGACCGCCTGATCCAGTGCATCATCTACGACGACGCAGGCCAGACGACCGGCTCGCTCGCCGGCGCGGGCCGCTAGGCACGAATCGCGCGTCGCGGCGGCCGCCCGCATCTGCAGCGGCAGTCGCGCACCACGGAGGGCTCCTCGATTCGAGGGGCCCTTCGTCGTCGGTGGCCGCATCATGAGGACGCGCCGCCGGCACCGCCTCACGGGGCGCCCGGTGGCACCCCCCGTACGTGACCGAAATGCGCACGCACCTCGTACATCTGGCGCACCCACGCGCATCCGGGTTCGAATATCGCGCACTGCATCGCCGCTCTGGCACACTGAGACCATGTCAGCAAACGGGGCGGATGCTCGGGTCACTGGAGGCGCGGCCGGCGCGAGCGCGCGGTCGACGCACTCGCAGACCCTCAGCCGGGGCATCCAGGCACTCGAGCTGCTCGGAGCGGCAAGCACTCCCCTGACGATCGCCGAGGTCGCAGACGGGCTCGGACTGCACCGCTCTGTCGTCTACCGCATCCTGCGCACGCTCGAGGATCACGGGCTCGTGAGCCGCGACGCGTCTGGGCGCCTGCGCCTCGGGCCGGGGATCGCGGCGCTCGCGCGTGGCGTCTCTCGAGGTTTGCAGGAGATCGCGCAGCCCGAGATGTCGCGCATCGCGGAGCGCTTCGGCGTGACGGCGTTCGTCGGCGTGCTCGACCGGCTCGAGGTCGTGACACTGCTGAGCGTCGAGCCGCGCGACGCCCACGCCTCGATCGCCCAGCGCCCTGGCACTCGGCATGATGTGAACCGAGGGTCGACCGGGTACGCCGTGCTCGCCGGCATGCGTGACGACGCGGTCGCGGTCATCACAGGGGCGGGGCTCGCCGTCGACGAGGCCCGGCTCGCCGAGACGCGCACCCGCGGCTACGCGACGAGCCGCGACGAGGTCATCCCCGGGCTGCGGTCGATCGCCGTGCCGCTGCCCGTCGCGAGCGAACCGAACCCGCTCGCGCTGTCGATCGTGTCGATCGCCGAGCTCGACGACCCGGAGCTCGTCGCCGACTCGCTCACCGCCGCGGCGT
>JBQDJW010000123.1:0-5667 GCA_052086425.1 Pseudoclavibacter sp.
ACGTAGGGGTGCCGGGCGTGCACACCGATGCGATTGCAGTATTCGACCGTGCGGCGGATTTCGTCGATGTCGGAGAAGTCGATCATCGGATCGACGCCCTGCGCGTGGAGATTCAACGCAAGCGTGGCGATGTCGACGTTGCCGGTGCGCTCGCCGTTGCCGAAGATGCATCCCTCGACCCGCTGCGCCCCGGCGAGGACTGCGAGCTCCGCGCAGGCGATGCCGGTGCCGCGGTCGTTGTGCGGGTGGACCGACAGGATCACGCCGTCGCGGCGTGCGAGGCGCGTGTGCATGTATTCGATCTGGTCGGCGTACACATTGGGCGTCGCGACCTCCACGGTCGCGGGCAGATTCAGGATCACGGGTCGCTCGGGCGTGGCTCGCCACAGCTCGGTGACGGCGTCGCAGATGTCGATGACGAAATCCGGCTCGGTGAGGTTGAACACCTCTGGGCTGAACTCGAATCGCACATTCGGCAGCGACCCGGCGAGTTCCAGCACATCGCGGGCGCCCGCCAGGATCAGGTCTTTTAACCCGGCCCGGTCGTAGCCCAGCACCGTGTCGCGCCACGTCGGCGCCGTCGCCGTGTACATGTGGATCACGACAGGGTTCGTGATGCCGTCGATCGATGCCACCGTCCGCTCGATCAGGTCGCGACGCGCCGGGGTGAAGACGACGATGGTCACGTCGTCCGGGGCGATGTCCGTTTCCGCGATAAGCCGGATGAAGTCGTAGTCCGTCTGCGATGCGGAGGGATATCCGACCTCGATCTCCTTGTATCCCATGGCGACCATGAGCTCGAAGAACCGGCGCTTCCGTGCCGGGTCCATCGGCTCGACCAATGCCTGATTGCCGTCGCGCAGGTCGACGGGCACCCAGAGGGGAGCCTCGGTGAGCCGTTTGGTCGGCCAGGTCCGCTCGCCGTTCGCGAGGGGGACGTCAACGCGCGAATAGACGTCCCGGTACCGCTGCGAGGGCATCTGCGAGTGCCGCTGCCGGTTCCAGTCGGGGGCAGTCGACGGCAGCGGGCCTGCAGGCGTTGAGAGGGTGGGGAAGGTCGTGCTGGTCATGCGGGGTTTCGCCGTTTCTGGTGGCCTGAGAGACCGGCGCGACGATCGGCTCCACGGCGGGGAGCCGGTCGAACGAGGCCCCGCCGTGGCGGCGAAGGAGCAGGCGGCCAGTGGCGAACATGGCTAGAATGTACCACGACTCCGCAGACAAGTAGACAGGATTCGACGATGGCGACGGTGAAACGCGCATCCATGGCCGATCAGGCCGCCGACGTGCTGCTCGATCGAGTTCGATCTGGCGAGTGGGCGCTGGGGTCCAAACTCCCGGGCGAGACGACCCTCGCCGCGCAGTTGGAGGTCGGCCGGACCACGGTCCGAGAGGCGATCCGCCAGTTGGCCGGTCGGGGCGTTCTGACCACGCGTCAAGGCGCCGGCGTCTTCGTGGCGGCGCTCGATGCCCGCGAAGACTGGGACCAGGTACTGCAGCGCACCGGCATCGTGTCGGTCGTCGAGGCGCGCATCGCCATCGAAACGGAAGCGGCAGCGCTCGCCGCCGCGCGCCGCACGCCGGCCGACCTCCGGGCGATCCGGCGCGCGCTCGACCTGCGTGAGCGGCGGCGAGCCGACATCGAGGAGCACGTCGACGCCGACACCGCATTCCACCGCGCGATCGTCGCTGCCGGCCACAATCCGATCCTGCTCGACCTGTTCGACGGCTTCACGCCCCGGTTACGGCTGGCGATGATTCAGATGCTCCGCATTCGCGGCGAGTACGGCGACGATGACGACCAGCACACCCACGCGGATCTCGCCGATGCCATTGCACGCGGTGACGCGCACGGCGCCGCCGAACGCAGTCGAGCCCACCTGGCCTCGCTCGCCGAGGCGCTCGGGTGAACCGGAGGCCGCGTCGGTCGCCCCCTCAGGCCGACCCCCACTTCGGGGGCGGCGCGGCCCAGCGACTCCAGGCATCGAAAAGCTCGTCGGGCGTGCTCGCCACGATCAGCGCGTCGCGATAGCGAGCCTCGAGGAAGCCGTCATCGACGAGACGGTCGAGCGTCGCGATCAGCGGCTGCCAAAAACCCTCGACGTCGTACAGCGCGACCGGCTTCGCGTGGAATCCGAGGTTCTGCCACGTCCACACCTCGAAGAACTCCTCAAGGGTGCCGACGCCGCCAGGCAGCGCGACGAACGCCTCGCCAAGCTCGCCCATGCGGAGCTTGCGCTCGTGCATGTCTGCCACCACCTCGAGCGAGGTCAGGCCGGAGTGGGTGATTTCACCGTCGACGAGCGACTGCGGCATGACGCCCGTGACGGACCCACCCGCCTCGAGCGCGGCGTCGGCGACGCGACCCATGAGTCCGACGTCGCCGCCACCGTAGACGAGGCCGATGCCCCGACCGGCCAGCGCGTGCGCGAGCTCGACGACCGCCTCCGCGTAGGCCGGGCGAGTGCCGGTCGCCGAGCCGGTGAACACCGTGACTGCGCGGGGCGGGCGATTGCCCCCGCGAGCGCCAGCCTCGTTCGTCGCGAGCGCGGGCAGCACGACGTCCGTGAGCAGCGGTGCCAAGTCGTCGGGCAGCGGCGTCGCGGTCGGGTCGAGCCAGCGCAGCTCGGCGATCTCGCCGGATGCAGCGATGACCCTGCCGGCGTTGCCGGCCTCGACGCCAGTGGTGACGCTCGATGTGACGGTGCCCACCGCATCCGGATGCTCGAAGACATTCGCGACGACGTCGAAGCCGGGCTCGTTGGCGGCAGCGGCGCGGAACGTTCCGAGCGGTCGCAGCGCCCCCGGGTCGAGGTCGAGGCCGACCTCCTCGCTGCACTCGCGCACGGCGGTCGCGAGCGGCGTCTCGCCGGGCTCGGGCTTGCCACCCGGAAGCATGAACCGGTCGGTCCCCGCCTTCCGCACCGTCAACACTGCTCCGAATGCGTCGCGCAGCACGACGGCACTCACCTCGACGGTTCCCGCTTCAGTCACCCGCACATCGTATTGGCCGCGCGACCGCGGCCCGCGCGGGCGACCGCGGGGCGCGTCCGCCGCCGTGCGTGCACCTGCCGCCGCTCGCACGTCACCGGCCACCCGCATCCGTCGCCACGCCGCGCAGCCGTCGCCACTCACGCGCATCCCTGTCCCAACGCATTCCCGCCGCGCGAGACCGGAGGGGTACCGTCGATCGCATCGACCGCACGGAAAGGACGCCCAGTGCCCAATTCACTGCTGAACTCGCGCATCCCGATCGTCGCCGCGCCCATGGCGGGCGGCCCCTCGAACGTCGCGCTCGCCCGCGCGGTCGCCGCGGCCGGCGCCTTTCCGTTCCTCGCGGGCGGCTATAAGACTGCGGACGCGCTCGGCGCCGAGATCGAGCAGCTGATGGCCGACGAGATCGGCTTCGGCGTGAACCTCTTCGTGCCGTCGCACGACCTCGTCGACGGCGACGCGTTCGCGGCGTACGCGGCCGAGCTGCAGCCCGAGGCCGATGCCTACGGTCTCGCCCTCGACAAGGACCCGGTCGCCGACGACGACAACTGGAACGACAAGCTCGCGCTCCTGCTCGAGCGGCCGGTGCCTGTGGTGTCGCTCACGTTCGGCCTGCCGATCCCCGCAGACATCTCGGCGCTGCGGAAGGCGGGCAGCCGCGTGCTCGCAAGCGTCACGACGCGCGACGAGGCGAGGCGCGCGGGCGCCGCCGGGGTCGATGGGCTCGTCGTGCAGGGACCGTCGGCCGGAGGGCACAGCGCGACGCTCGACGCGAGCCGCACGCCCGAGCCGATCGCAACGACCGACCTCGTGCGGCAGATCGTCGCGGGCGTCGACCTGCCGGTGATCGCGGCCGGCGGCGTCGATGGCCCGGATGCGGTACGCGCGTTGATCGATGCGGGTGCGGAGGCCGTCGTGGTCGGGACCCTGCTGCTGCGCGCCGACGAGGCAGGTACGTCGGCCACGCACCGGGCGGCGCTCGGCGACCCCGGGTTCACCGAGACGACGCTGACGACGGCGTTCACGGGGCGGCCCGCCCGCGCCCTGCGCAACGGCTTCATCGACCGGCACCCCGACGGGCTCACCGCCTACCCGGCCGTGCACCACCTCACGCGCGCCCTTCGGCAGGCCGCCGGCGCGGCCGGCGACGCCGACCGCCTGCACCTCTGGGCCGGCACGGGGTGGCGCAGCGCGACGGCCGAGCCGGCAGGCGCGATCATCGAGCGGCTGGCGTCGAGCCTCGACGCGTAGGCGGGGCGGCGCTGCTCCGCGACCCCCTCAGGCGTCGGGAAGTTGCGTCGACACCCACCTCGGCCTGCGAAGATCGGGGCACGATCCGCAACGCCGCGCCAGTCTGGAGATCACATGTCCATCGTCATCGCGGGCGGCGCCCGCACGCCCATCGGCAAACTCCTCGGGGCGCTGCGCCCGCTCGGCGCCGCCGAGCTCGGCAAGCACGCGATCGAGGGTGCGCTGGATCGCACCGGCATCGACGGCTCGCTCGTCGATCTCGTGTACTTCGGCAACGTGATCCAAGCCGGCGCCGGGCCGAGCGTGGCCAGACTCTCGTCCGTGCGCGCGGGCGTGCCGATGTCCGCTGTCGCGACGACGATCAACAAGCAGTGCCTGTCCGGTCTCGCCGCGATCCGCCTCGCGGCCCTCGAACTCGCGGCGGGTGACGCGAGCGTCGCGATCGCCGGTGGCACCGAGTCGATGACGAACGCGCCCCACCTGGCCCACGTGCGCGGCGGCATCACCTACGGCTCGGCCGAGTTCGCCGACGCGCTCGAGCGCGACGGCCTCGTCTGCGGCATCGAGGGCGAGGTCATGGGCGCCGCGACCGAGCGGCACCAACGCGGCCTCGGGCTCAGCCGCGCGGAGCAGGACGACATCGCCCGGCGCTCGCACGAAAACGCCGCACGGGCGCACGACGAGGGCCGCTTCGCCGATGAGATCGTGCCGGTCGAGGTTCCGGGGCGCCGCAACCCGACCGTCGTCGACCGCGACGAGGGCGTTCGCCCCGGCACGACGGCCGACTCGCTCGCGAAGCTCCGCCCGGCGTTCGCGCCCGACGGCGACATCACCGCCGGCAACGCGTCGCAGCTCAGCGACGGCGCGGCCGCCGTGGTCGTCACGACGGACGACGAGGCGGCTCGCCGTGGCCTCACCCCGCTCGCCGAGGTGGTCGCGACGGGAACGGTCGCCGGACCGGACGCATCTCTGCTGCTGCAGCCCTCACGTGCGATCGAGCAGGCGTGCTCGCGCGCCGGCGTCGCCCCGAGCGACCTCGATCTCATCGAGATCAACGAGGCCTTCGCCTCGGTCGCGATCGCGTCGACGAGAGAGCTCGGCGTCGACCCCGAGCGCGTCAACGTGAACGGCGGGGCGATCGCCCTCGGCCACCCCGTCGGCATGTCCGGCACCCGAATCGCCCTCACCCTCGCGCACGAGCTGCGCCGTCGCGGCGGCCGCATCGGCGCGGCCGCACTGTGCGGCGGCGGCGGTCAGGGCGAGGCGATCGTGCTGAGGGTCGGCTGACCCGCGGCGCGGCGGCGCCGGGCGGGCGTTGCGACGCCGCCCGCGATCGCCGCGGCGGGCGCGGACTGGCCGCTGACGAGCCCGAGCGACGGCCGAGGGCGAACTCGACGCGCTCGTCGCGCCCCCGCTACTTCGGCG
>JBQDJW010000123.1:5677-7054 GCA_052086425.1 Pseudoclavibacter sp.
CGCCATGCGCAGCGCGCCGTCCATGCGGATCGTCTCGCCGTTGAGATAGTCGTGCTCGGCGATCATGGCGACGAGTTCGGCGTACTCCGCCGGCTCGGCGAGGCGCTGCGGGTACGGGATCGAGGCGGCGAGCGAGGCGCGAACCTCGTCGCCGAGCGCCGCGAGCATGGGCGTGTCGACGATGCCAGGCGCGATCGTGCACACGCGGATGCCGTTGCGTGCGAGGTCGCGCGCCGCCGTGATCGTCATGCCGACGACCCCGGCCTTCGACGCGCTGTACGCGATCTGCCCGATCTGCCCCTCGAACGCCGCAACCGACGCGGTGTTGACGATCACGCCTCGGCCGCCCGTCGCATCCGGTTCACTCGCCGCCATGCGCTCGGCCGCGAGCCGCAGCACGTTGAAGGTGCCCACGAGATTGATGTCGACGGCGAGCTGGAACAGCGACAGCTCGTGCGTGCCCGTCGACGACAGGATGCGCGCGGCCGGACCGATACCAGCGCAGTTGACGGCGAGGCGCAGCGGCTTCGACTCGTCGACGCGGCCGAGCGCGGCCCGCACCTGCGCCTCGTCGGTGACATCGGCGGCTACGAGCTCGACGCCCCCTGGCACGCCGCGGCCGCCGCCGTCGAGGCCACCGTCGCCGCCGGGGCGTCTGACCGCGCCGCCATCGCCGCCATCGCCGTCTCCGTCGCTCCCGTCGCCCCGCGCCCGCTCGATCGCACCGGCGAGGTCGATGCCGATGACGGCGACGCCCCGGCTCGCGAGCAGCGCCGCGGTTGCGGCGCCGAGGCCGGATGCGGCGCCCGTGACGACCGCGCTGGTTCCGCTCAGTTCCATGTCGCTTCCTTCCTCACAGCTCTCGTCGCTGAGACCCTTCGCCCGCAACCCGCTCGGCCCGCAGTGCGTTCGTCTCTCACAGGCCCCGGCCGACGTCCCACAATCGGTCGGGCCTTCCGTCGATCGCCTCCGAGACGGCGACGGCCTGGCTGTCGGAGAACGACGCGACGTAGTCGAGCACACCCCGCCCGAGGCCGAACCGCGGCGCGTCGGTGACGTCGATCGGCGGCGCGCCGTCCGGTCGCTCGCGGGCGAGCGCGAGGTAGCCGTCGGTCGCGATCTCGACGAGCTCGCGCAGCCGCAGCGGCACATGGGCGTGGTCGAGGTCGTCGTCGAGCCAGGCGAGCAGCCCCTTGACGGCGCGCACGAGCACGCGACGCAGCCCTCGTTGATACATCGTGATGTCGGGCCGGCCGAGCACGAAGTGCCGGTGCACGAACTTCAGCACCTCGACCTCGTGCCATGCCAGGGGCTCGAGCGTCACGAGCCCGGTGCGCGGGTTGTCACGGGGCGCGAGCACGACCGACTCGCGCAGGT
>JBQDJW010000124.1:0-2231 GCA_052086425.1 Pseudoclavibacter sp.
GCACCTGCGTGCGTGGGCGCACGCCGCGGGGCTGCGCGACATGACGCTCGGCGCGACGCCGTGGGTGTACGCGACCGACGGGCTCGCATCGTGGTGGGGGCGTTCGTGGGCCGACCGGGCGACCTCGTCGGCGTTCGCGACGCAGGCCCTCGACGGCGGGCTCGCGACGGCGCGCGAACTCGACGAGATCCGCGCCGCCTGGCTCGCATTCTCCGAGCATCCGGACGCCTGGTTCTCGATGCTGCACGGCGAGCTGCTCGCGCGCGTCGCCTAGGGATGGAGGCGGATGCGTCCTGCGTCACGCGGATGACGACTCCCGTTAACTTCGCTCGGTAGCCTGTGGCCCTGTCGATGCCTGCCCGCGTCGGCCGCCGCTGCACGGGGAGCGCGTCGGCGACGCGATACCGCACGCGATGCTGTGCGCGCCCGGCACACGGCGCACGGCGCCCGGCGCGACTGCGAAGCAGCGACCAGACGAGGGGAGACGGGCGGGCAATGCCGATCGGGATGCACGGGGCGAATACGCCGGAACTGCGCGAGATCGCAGGGCAGTTCGCGTACCGCGGCGACGTCGTGTTGCAGTCCGCCCAGACGCTGCGCGCGCAGATCGGCCGCGTCGACTGGGAGGGGCCAGACCGCGACCGTTTCCTCGACGAGTGGGCGCGCACCGATCGGGCCCTCATCAACCTCGGCGACCTCGTCGATCGCCTCGGCACCGCGACGTTGCCGCGTCAGGCCGACGGGCAGGACGACGCGAGCGCCGGACACGGCGGCGCCCCGCTCACGCTCGGCGAGTGGCAGCGACGCACGGGCGGCCTCGTCTTCTCGAGCATGAGCGAGGGCGAGCAGCGGGCGCACGACACCCGAGTCGACGACGAGGACCGCCACCTGGAGAGCTTGGCGGAGATTCCGAACGACGAGGGCGACATCGACCCGTACGAGATCAACCAGCAAGCCCTCGGCGACTGCTGGGTGCTCGCGTCGGTCGCCTCAGTCGCAGGCACCGACCCGAATCTGCTCGCCGAGAACGTCCGCTACGACGCCGAGAACAACGACTACCTCGTGACGCTCTACGACGACGGCGAGCCGGTCGAGGTTCGCGTCGACGGGAGCTTCGCGTACAACGAGGAGTCCGGCTCGTACGAATACGCGGTCGGCGACGACGGCCGGCCGAACTACGCGAGCATCTACGAGAAGGCGTTCGCGGAGTTCCACGGCGACACCTACGGCGACATTTGGGGCGGCTACGCCGACGAGTCGCTCGCGACCATCACCGGCAGAGAGACCGAGACGCAGAGCTTCGACACGTTCTGGCCGTGGGAGCAGGCGGCGTCGAGCGAGAGCATCGCGAAGCGCCTCGACGACGGACAATCGGTCGTGCTCTCGACGCGCGCCGATCTCGGCGACTCCTCGCCCATCGTCGGGTCGCACGCCTACACCGTCGTCGAGGTGCGCGGCGACGACTCGGTCGTGCTCTACAACCCCTGGGGCAGCAACCCGTCGTCCGACTTCACAAGCGTCGAAGGCCTCGAGCCCGGCGAGATCGTCGTGCCGGCCGACGATCTCGGTGAGTTCTTCAGCCGCGTCAACGCCACGACGTAACCTCGTCTCGGGAGCGAGGCGGCGCATCGGTGGAATCGGCCGCGGCACCGGAGCACCGCCGCACCGCTGCCCACAAGCACTGCCGCCCCGCCGCATCCGGAATATCGCCAGACGCACCGCCCGCAGGAGGCCTCATGACCACGAAGCAGTTCGAATTCGCCCAGGGCACCGTCAACCCGGTCGGCGGACGCCGAATCGGCGTCGTCAACGCGGGCGTCGACGGCGGGGAGTCGTGGGCGAAGCTCATGATCATCGGCGGCCCGGCGCAGGTCGACGCGACGGTCGGGCAAGGCGAACCGCTCGTGGTCGAGGGATTCGGCACGGTCACGCTGCGCGGCATCGCAGTGCCGGCCGACGCGGCGCGCAACCGCGGCCCAGTCATCTCGGTCGAGATCGAGCTGGCCGACACGCCATGACCAACCGCGTCCGTCGCCTCGCGCGGGGTGGCGCGACACTCGTCGTGGTCGCCGGTGCGGTCATCGGGGTGACCGGATGCACCGGGAGCCCGGAGTGCGCCCCTGGCGAGGCGACCGAGGCCCCTGACGACGCGATTGCGGTCGCCTCCGTCGCGCAGGGAACCGTCGGCGCCCTCGACGATCTGCGCATCGGGTTCGCGAACGCCGGATGCG
>JBQDJW010000124.1:2241-7001 GCA_052086425.1 Pseudoclavibacter sp.
CAGCATCGAGACGGGCGGCGGTGAGATGTTCGACGCGGCACTCGGCATCGGCGGCGTCGAGTCGCTCGACGACGGCAGGCGGGTCGCGCTCATCTCCGCGAGCCAGGACGGAACCTCGATCGAGGTCGTGCTCGCCGGCGAGTCCGCGGAGGGGTGACGTCCCGGCGGACGCGGCCGGAATCGCGTGCAAGCGGTTCTTCGAGGATGGGTACACTGCCACCCGTCGGCGCGGCTGTTGGGGGAGACGCCGCTCGGCGCAGGGGGGGGAAATATGCCTGCTGGGATGATCGGCGCCGACACCACGGCACTGCGCGCGATCGGGTCGCGTTTCGTGCGGCACGCCGAGCGCGTCAGAACGGCGCGACACGCCGCGGGTTCCGCCGTCACCGGCGTGGACTGGGTCGGCCCGGATCGCGACGCCTACGTCGACCACTGGGATGCGTCGATCGATGTGGCGCTCACCACGCTGACGACCGCGGTCGACCGCATCGGCGCAGCCGAGATCCCCGCGCAGGCCGCGGCGCAGGACAAGACCAGCGAAGCCGGCGGGGCCGGCGGCTCCGACACCCTCGAGTACGGGTGGTGGGGCGACTCGCTCAAGCCCGCATTGATCAGGATCGCGCACAAGAACACCGACGTCGACGATCCCGATCGGCACATCGAGTCGGACGAGCCCCTCGACACGGATGTCGATGACATGGATCCGTACGACATCAATCAGCAGGGCATCGGCGACTGCTGGGCGCTCGCGCCGATCGCCGCGGTGGCGCACACGGACCCCGAGTTCCTCGCCGACAACATCGAGTACGACGCCGCCACCAACGAGTACATCGTCACGCTGTACGTCGACGGCGAGCCAGTCGACGTGCGTGTCGACAACAGCTACGTGAACGACGTGATCGACGACGAGAACTACCTCGGCGTCGTCGGCCGGGACGGCGAGCCCAATTACGCGAGCATCTACGAGAAAGCGCTCGCAGAGCTCCGTGGGGGCGAATACGGCGATATCTGGGGCGGCAAGGGCGACTGGGGCCTCGAGGCGATCACGGGCAGCCCGACCGTGACGTACGACTTCGAGGACTCATCGTCGAGCGCCCAGACGCACGATGTCATCCAGACGCAGCACGACAGCGGGGAAGCCGTCGTACTCTCGACCCGCGGTGATCTCGGCGACAACTCGCCGGTCGTGGGCGGCCACGTCTACACGGTCACGGATGTGCGCGACGGAGGCGTGGTGCTCTACAACCCGTGGGGCAGCAACCCCGAAAGCACGCCGGGCAGCGACGTCCAGACGAAGGGCGCAGGTCTCCGGCCGGGCGAGATCTTCGTTCCGACCGACGAACTGCCCACATACTTCTACGAAATGCACTCGACGTCCTGACGGGCGTGCGCATCGCCGTACTCGGTCAGGTGCGCGGCACCGGCGACGCGGCCGCGCCGTCGAGCACGTCAGCTCCGTCGACGATCGTGTAGGCGTAGCCCTGTTCGGAGAGGAACCGCTGCCGGTTCTGCGCGAAATCCTGGTCGACCGTGTCGCGGGCGACGAGCGTGTAGAACGAGGCGGTCACGCCGGAGGAGGAGGGGCGCAGCAACCGGCCGAGGCGCTGTGCCTCCTCTTGGCGCGAGCCGTACGAGCCGGAGACCTGGATGGCGACCGACGCATCCGGCAGGTCGACCGAGAAGTTCGCGACCTTCGAGACGATCAGTACGGGCTCGCGGCCCTCGCGGAACGCCTGGTAGAGCTCTTCGCGCTCGGAGACCGGGGTCTGCCCCGTGAGCTTCGGCACACCGATCGCCTCGGCCAGTTCGTCGATCTGGTCGAGGTACTGTGCGATCACGAGAATGTTCTCGCCGCGGTGCCGCTCGATGAGCGACGTGACGACGGGAAGTTTCGCCGGCGCCGTCGACGCGATGCGGTACCGCTCGTCGTCCGAGGCAGCCGCGTAGTCCATTCGGTCCTCGTACGGCAGGTCGACGCGCACCTCGAAGCACTCGGCGGGGGAGATGTACCCCTGCGCCTCGATGTCCTTCCACGGCGCGTCGAATCGCTTCGGCCCGATGAGGCTGAAGACGTCGCCCTCGCGCCCGTCCTCGCGCACGAGCGTGGCGGTCAGCCCGAGCCGGCGGCGCGCCTGCAGCTCGGCCGTGAGTTTGAACACGGGCGCGGGGAGCAGGTGCACCTCGTCGTACACGATGAGCCCCCAATCGAGGGCGTCGAGCAGCGAGAGGTGCGCGTAGACGCCCTTCCTGCGGGCTGTGAGGATCTGGTACGTCGCGATCGTGACGGGCTTGATCTCTTTGATCTCGCCCGAGTACTCGCCGATCTCGTCGTCGGTCAGCGTCGTGCGCTCGATGAGCTCGTGCCGCCACTGCCTGGCCGAGACGGTGTTGGTCACGAGGATCAGCGTGTTCGTCTTCGCCGCGGCCATCGCGCCGGCTCCGACGATGGTCTTCCCGGCGCCGCACGGCAGCACGACGACGCCAGAACCGCCCTCGAAGAAGTGGTCGACGGCCTCGCGCTGGTAGCCGCGCATGACCCAGTCGACCTCGTCGAGGGCGATTTCGTGCGGGGTGCCCGGCGTGTATCCGGCGAGGTCCTCGGCCGGCCAGCCGAGCTTGACGAGCTGCTGCTTGAGCTCGCCCCTGGCCCACGGCTCGACCGCGATCGAGCCGTCGGCCGTTTCGCCGTTGAGCATCGGCGCGACCTTCTTGCTGCGCGTGACGGTGCGCAGCACGGCCTCGTCGTCGCTGCGCAGTAGCAGCCCGCCCGGTTCGGCGTCGTCGCGGAGGTCGCGCTCGATGACGAGCCGCCCGTACCGCGCGACCGTTTCGCGCAGGTCGACTGCGACGGCGTCGGGAATCGGGAACTTCGCGTAGCGGTCGAGCGTCTCGAGCATCTGCTCGGACGTGTGGCCGGCGGCGCGCGCGTTCCACAGGCCGAGCTGCGTGATGCGGTACGTGTGGACGTGCTCGGGCGCTCGCTCGAGCTCGGCGAACACGGCGAGCTCGTGGCGCGCCGCCTCCGCCTCGGGATGCGCCACCTCGAGGAGGACCGTTCGATCGCTTTGCACGATCAGGGGACCATTTGGCATAGCGCACAATGCTATCGCGATCGCGTTTCGCGGAACCTCGCCGGTGGCGAACTCGGGGCGGTCGGGATGATGTTGCCCGGCGAGCGCCCTCGCGGAGCGTCAACCTGCCGTCTCCCGGCGACCGAGATCGGGCAGGTCAGCTCTCGTCGAGCAGTTCGACCGCGTCGAGCGGGAACGTGCGCTCGACGTCCGCGTCGGGATCGATGACCCGCAGCCAGCGCGGCGTCATGCTCGCGGGCACCGCGTCGAGCTCGAGGGGCGACGCGCCGTCGATTCGCACGCGGAGGCGCACGGGCGTCTTCGACCGGCGCGCCCGCTCGAGGCGTTGCTGCAGCCAAGCGCTCGAGGCGTTGCCGCCCGCCTGTCGGTCGGCGTCGTCGAGCAGGCCGGCTGCGAATCTGCGGGCGGCCGCCGTGATGCCGAGCGTCGGCGGCGGTGCCGTGCGCCGCGAACGAGGACCGATCGGCGTGCCGTGCTCATCTTCAAGCATCACCGGCAGTCGCGCCTCGGCGAGCACGCTCGCCACGTGGTCGGGTGCGAGCCGCGAGTCGAGCGATCCGTCGTCGCGCCGCTGGAGGCGCAGGGCCCCGAGCGACTGGTCGACCTCGAGCCGGTCGAGCACCTCGGCGTTCGAACTGTGCACTCGCGTGCCGCTGCCGAACGGCTGCAGTCGGATGAGCCCGTGCCGCTCGCTCGCTTCGGCGATCAGGTAGGTGACGGGTTGAGGCAGGGGAACGATCGAGAGGGCGGTCAGGCGCGCCGTGGCCTCGCGCGGATCGAGTCCGCCGACGAGCGCTCGTGCGAGCGATGCCGTCGAAAGACGGTAGGTCGATGCGGTGCCTCGCTGTTCGAGGTCGGCGAGCGAGCGGAGGTCTGACTCGGCGGTCGGCGTGAGCGGGCCCGGTGCGATGACACTCAGATCGGGCTGCACGTAGACCTGGCAGATCTCTGCGGGGAGCTCGCGGTCGATCGCGGCCTGCGCGTCGTCGAGCCGGTCGTCGAGCAAGGCCATGCCCGCGGTCGTGAGGGCCCCGTCGACGAGCAGGCCGAGCTGCGTGGCCATCTCGACGGCGTCGACGCCGCGCGCACCTGATGCCTGCGATTCGTCCGCGGGCCGCCCGCCCGACGTGCCGCCGCTGCCCGTCGGCGCGGTCGCCTCAGGCTCAGCGGTGGCATTGAGCACGGCCTCGCGGTCGGCGACGCTGATGCGGCCGAGCCAGGTGTCGGCGATCGACCGCCACCGCTCGATGCGCGGCCCGTGCTCGAGCTCGCGGCCGAGCGCGGTCGGGACCCACGCGTCGCCTGATGGTCCTGCAAGGCCGGCGCGGTGCACGTCGCCCGCAATCGTCTCGATGAACTCGGGCGGCAGGCCGAGATCCGCCGCGACGCGTCGCACGTCGACGCCCGCCAGGCGCGGCCCCCCGCGACCGTCACGCGCGGCCCTCGTGCCGCCGTCGAAGTCCGCGATGAGATCGGCGACGAGGGCCGACAGCGCCTGGGCGCGCTCGCCGCCACGCGCGTCGAGAGTCGCCGAGGCGGATCCGGCCGTCGGCGCGTCGTCGACGGCCGTCGCATCGGCGATGGCCTGGTCGACGGCGTCGGCGACGACGGGCAGAAGTTCGGGTCCGTCCTCGCCCGGGACCGCGAGGGCGAGGGCCTGGGCCTTCG
>JBQDJW010000125.1:0-6938 GCA_052086425.1 Pseudoclavibacter sp.
ATGCCGTCGCCGGTGAGCGTGTGGGCGTTCGACGTGGTCTTGAAGACCTTGCCGAAGCCGCCGGTCGCGTAGATGAAGGCCTTTGCCTGGAAGACGTGCAGCTCGCCGGTCTTGAGCTCGAGCGCGATGATCGCGGCGGGACGCTTGACGCCGTCGACCTCGGTCATCGCCATGTCGAGCGCGTAGAACTCGTTGTAGAACTTCACGCCGTGCTTGACGCAGTTCTGGTACAGCGTCTGCAGGATCATGTGGCCGGTGCGGTCGGCCGCGTAGCAGGCGCGGCGAACGGGCGCCTTGCCGTGGTCGCGCGTGTGGCCTCCGAAGCGGCGCTGGTCGATCTTGCCCTCTTCCGTGCGGTTGAAGGGAAGACCCATGTTCTCGAGGTCGAGAACGGCGTCGATCGCCTCCTTCGCGAGGATCTCGGCCGAGTCCTGGTCGACCAGGTAGTCACCGCCCTTGACGGTGTCGTAGGTGTGCCACTCCCAGCCGTCCTCTTCGACGTTCGCGAGCGCCGCGGCCATGCCGCCCTGCGCCGCGCCCGTGTGCGAGCGGGTGGGGTAGAGCTTGGTGATGACCGCCGTGTCGGCGCCCTGCGCCGCTTCGATCGCCGCGCGCATCCCTGCTCCGCCTGCGCCGATGATGAGAATCTCGTTCTGGTGGTAGTGGACGCCGTCGATCACGCGGTCGCCGGCCAGCTGGTCTGCCATATCGCTGCTGTTCTCTCTAATGCTCTCGGGCTGTCGAAATCGTGGATGCTAGGCCGGGCAGAAGCTCGGAAGCAGGTCTGCCGGGGCGCCGGCCGGGCACGGGTCGAACGTGAAGATCACGAGCAGGCCGAGCACGATGAGCGCGACGCACACGATGTAGAGCAGGATCTCGAGCGTGCGGCGCGTGCCGGCCCTCGCGACGTAGTCGTTCACGATCGTGCGCAGGCCGTTGGTGCCGTGGATCAAGGCGAGCACCAGCATGAGGCCGTCCCACACCTGCCAGAACGGGCTGGAGAGCTTGCCGCCGACGAAGGCGAAGTCGATCGCCGAGATGCCGTCGCCGAGCATGAGGTTCACGAAGAGGTGACCGAGGATCAGGATCACGAGCAGCACGCCGCTGACGCGCATGAACATCCAGCCGGCCTTCTCGAGGTTCGGTCCGCGGCGCTGCGATACGGGAGTGCGCGGGTATTCGATGGTGTCGATCGTCATTGCTCGCCCCCTCCTAGTGGCTGAACACGTTCATGAGGTGCCTGGGGGTGAAGCCGAGCATGCAGATGACCCAGACCGCGACGACGATCCAGAACATGAGCCGCTGGTGCTTCGCGCCGCCTGGCAGGAAGTCGATGAGGATGATGCGGATGCCGTTGAAGGCGTGGTACAGCACCGCGCCGACCAGGGCGACCTCGCCGAGCCCCATGATGGGGGTCTTGTAGGCGTGCATCGCTGCGTTGTAGGCCTCGGGGCTCACGCGCACGAGCGCGGTGTCGAGCACGTGCACGAGCAGGAAGAAGAAGAGCGAGATGCCCGTGATGCGGTGGAGCACCCACGACCACATGCCCTCGGTGCCGCGGTAGAGCGTGCCACCGATCTTGTTCTTCTTCGCGGGTTTCCCCGCGGCGCCAGGTGCGCTCGACGGCTCCGCCTGAACTGTAGACACGGAACTTCCCCTTCGTCTGGTTCGGTGAAACACGACCCGCGTGCCGGAGCAGGGGCCCGAAGTCCACACTCCAAGGCCTCGCCGGAGTGCACTCTCAGCGTACTCTCAATCTTCACCCCGCCGTGCCCACGCCCGCCACACCAGCCACTTCCGTGACATGAGGTGGGCTTCGATTGAGATAAGGTTCGCCTTACTTTTTCGCGCGAAACGCGACATGGCCCGGATGCTGGGGGTGAGCATCCGGGCCATGTCGCGTTGGCGTCGGCACGGCAGCCCGTGGCTGAGCGATGCCCGCAGCGAGCGGGCGGCGACTGCTAACCGGCCCGCCTGGACAAGGCCGACTGCAGGCGCGAAGTGCCGCGGCGCGCCTCGGCGGCCTGGCGGATGCCGATGACTTGCTCGTAGTGCCCGACGAGCTCGTCGCAGATGCTCTCCCACGAGCGGTCGAGCACGCGCCGGCGGCCGGCCTCGCCCATGCGGGCGCGCAGGTCGGGGTCGGCGACGAGCTGCTCGACCCAGTGCCGCAGGTCGGCGTCGCCATCGCTGCGGGAGTTGAAGAGGTAGCCGTCGGTGCCGTGATCGACGAGGTCGATCGGCCCGCCCGCGAACGGCGCCACGACGGGCAGGCCGCTGGCGTGTGCCTCTTGCAGCGTCTGCCCGAAGGTCTCTTCCGTGCCCGTGTGCACGAACAGGTCGAAGCTCGCGTAGGCGTGTGCGAGGTCGGCACCCGAGAGGCGGCCGGCGAAGTGCACGGGCATGCCCTTGAGGCGCCGCTTGAGGTCGTCGGTCGATGGCCCGTCGCCGACGACGACGAGCTGGATGCCCGGGATGTCGCGCAGCGCCTCGAGGCGCTCGATCTGCTTCTCGGGTGCGAGGCGGCCCACGTAGCCGACGATGACGTTCTCGTCTGCGTGCAGGCGCTTGCGAAGGCGCTGCGACGTGCCGGTCAGCTTGTTGCGCGGGTGGTAGCGCTCGAGGTCGACCCCGCGGCCCCACACCTTCAGCGGGCCGATGTTCGCGTCTTCCAGGTCGGCGATCGAGGCCGACGAGGGCGCGAGTGTGAGGTCTGCCGCGTTGTGGATGAGGCGGATCACCCACCATGCGAAGTCTTCCATCGCGCGAAGCTTGTTGCGCTTGGTGTAGCCCGCGACGTCGGTCTGGAAGATCGCGATCGACGGGATGCGACGGATCTTGGCCGCGAACAGCGCCTGGCCGCCGAGGAGGAAGGGGCTCGCGGCGTGCACGATGTCCGGCTCGAAGTCGTCGATGAGGCGCTGCACCTGCGGCGACGGCAGGCCGACCGGGAACTGCCGGTAGTCGATGGCCGGCACCTGGTGCACGCGGAAGCGGCCGTAGTGCTTGGGCGACCCGGCGGTTGGTGCGATGACGATGGCTTCGTGGCCCTCGCGCTCGAGGTGGTCGAGCACCTTGCAGACGCTGTTGGTGACTCCGTTGACCGTCGGCAGAAAGCTCTCGGTGACAACGGCTACGCGCATGAGCCTGATTCTACGAGGCGACTTCCCGCGTGCAATAGACGTGATGGTGAACTCCCGGCGACACGTTGGCGTCGATCGTTCACGCGGTGCGCTACGGATTCCCGCACATGCGTTCACGTACGCTGTCGCGCATGCCACGACGCTCCGATCGATCCCCGGCCGACCGCTTCTACGGCGTCATCCCCGCCGGCGGCGTCGGCTCGCGGCTCTGGCCACTCTCGCGGGCGGTCTCGCCGAAGTTCCTGCGCGATGTCACCGGCCAGGGAGCGACCCTGCTGCGGGGGACATGGGATCGCATCGTGCCGCTGTGCGAGGCGTCGCGGATGCTCGTGGTCACCGGTCGTCCGCACGCCGACGAGGTGCGCAATCAGCTGCCGGAGCTCATCGACGAGAACGTGGTGCTCGAGAGCGAAGGGCGCGACTCGACTGCCGCGATCGGACTCGCCGCCGCGATCCTGGTGCGGCGCGACCCCGACGCCATCATCGGGTCGTTCGCGGCCGACCATCTCATCGGCAACGAGGTGCGCTTCCGCGCGGCCGTCCGCGAGGCGGTCTCGGCGGCTGACACCGGGCGCATCCTGACCATCGGCATTCAGCCGTACGAGCCGTCGACGGCGTTCGGGTACATCCGCGCGGGCGCGCCGCTCGCGGTCGAAGGCGCGCCGAGCGCCAGGTCGGTCGACGCGTTCGTCGAGAAGCCGAGCCTCGCCAAGGCCCGCACCTACCTGTCATCGGGCGAGTACCTCTGGAACGCCGGCATGTTCATCGGCCGCGCCGACGCACTGCTTGCCGCGATCGAGGCCCACACGCCCGAGCTCGCCGCGGGCCTCGCCGAGATCGCCGACGCGTGGACGACGCCCGAGCGCGACGCCGTCACCGCGCGCGTGTGGCCGGGCCTGCAGAAGGTCGCCATCGACTACTCGGTCGCCGAGCCGCTCGCGGCCGAGGGGCAGCTCGCGGTGATCCCCGGCTACTTCCAGTGGGACGACGTCGGCGACTTCGCCTCGGTCGCTCGGCTCGCGCAGGCCGAGCTCGCGGCCAGCGGGAGCGAGGCCGAGATCGCGGTCATGGGCACCGACGACCGCAACGTGGTGGGGGTGGACGCGTCTGGTCTCGTCGTGACCGAATCCGACCGCGTGATCGCGATCGCCGGCCTGCACGACGTGGTCGTCGTCGATACACCCGACGCCCTGCTGGTGACGACGCGCGAGAAGGCGCAGTCGGTCAAGCAGGTCGTCGAGGCGCTGAAGAGGGCCGGCCACACCGCGACGGTGTAGGGCGGGCGTCTGAGTCGTTTCTTCTGGGAGCTGGACCTGTTAACTGCGCGGGAGCGCAGTCTCAGGCGGTCCGCTACGCAGCGTCCCCGCATCGGTGCATCCCTGCATCGGTGCAGTGCGATGTTGCATCGATCGGAGTCGTCGACTGCGGGAGCCGCGCAATAGGCTGAAGGCCGTTGAAAGGTGCGCGATGAAGCTTCTCCTGCCAGAAGGTATCGACATTGCCGGTGACATCGACCCGCGAGTCGAGGTTTGCCAGTACTCGCCGTCTGAGCCGATTCCCGAGGCGCATCGCGACGCCGAGGTCTTCGTCGCGTGGGGCAACACCGAGGAGAATCTCGCGAGCGCCGCGACGCTCGAGCAGCTCGCGTGGGTGCAGGCGCTGAGCGCCGGCGCCGAGAAGATCCTGCAGGCAGATTTCGCCGACGGCGTCGTCATCACGAATGGGTCGGGCGTGCACGATCGCACCGTCACCGAGCACGCGACGGCCCTCTCGCTCGCCATGCTGCGCCGCCTGCCCGCGGCGGCGAAGGCGCAGGAGCAACGCCACTGGTCGCGCGAGCTCGGGGGCATCCAACCGATGCGACCCGCGGATGCGATCACGTCACTCATCCGCGCCCGCGTGCTCATCTGGGGGTTCGGGAACATCGGCCAGAATCTCGCCAGAGTGCTCACGGCCCTCGGCGCCGAGGTTCGCGGCGCGGCGCGCAGCGACGGCGAGCGTTCCGGATTCCCCGTGATCTCGGAGTCGCGCCTCGACGAGGCGCTCCCCGAGACGGACGTGCTCATCATGGTGCTGCCCGGTGTCGATGCGACGCGCAATGCATTGGGTGCCGAGCGCCTCGCACTCCTGCCTGAACACGCCTACGTCGTCAACGTCGGTCGCGGCACGACGGTCGATGAGGATGCGCTCATCGACGCCCTGTCGACCGGCTCGATCGCCGGCGCGGCGATCGACGTCGCTGTGCAGGAGCCGCTGCCCGAGAGCTCGCCCCTGTGGGACGCGCCGAACCTGATCATCACGCCGCACGCCGCCGGCGGGCGCCCAGACCTCGGGCCCGAGCTGATCCGCGACAACCTCGCGGCCTACCTCGACGGGAAGCCCCTGAAGAACGTCGTCGACCGCGGGGTCTGAGTACGGGCCGGGGCGCAGCGCGTCGCGATCGCGCCGCCTCGCCCTCGACCCCGAGATCGCCGACAGGGTCGCCGTGCTGCGGCACGGCGTGCTTGTGGAATGCGCCGACACCGGCAGTCTCTTCACGAACCCGCAGGAGGAGTACACGCGCCTTCTCATCGACGCCGTACCGGTTCCCGCCTTCGCCGCGTGAGTCGATTCACGGCGGCGCGGTAGCCGCATCCCCACAAACTGACGACGACATTTGCAACAGTCGTGTTTCAAGGTGCCCAAATGGGCAACCGGAGGGCCTCGATATGGCTAGGGTCAACGCATTCCCAGCGTTCTCGTCGCCACGGTGTGCAACAGCGCCGCGTGCGGGACGAGCCGAACCAGGAGGTTGCCAGTGGCACGCTCACCCCTTTCCCGCCTTGCGCTCAGGCGCACCGCAGCGATCGGTGCCGTCGGCGCCATCGCGCTCGCCCTGACCGCCTGCGGTCAGGCCCCCGACGAGGCTCCCGAAGGCACCGAAGCCGGGGGCGAGGCGGTCGACAACAGCGACTTCACCGCCTGCATGATCTCGGACGAGGGCGGATTCAACGACCGCTCGTTCAACGAGCTCGCGCACGCCGGCCTCACGATGGCCGAAGAAGAGCTCGGCATCAGCGTGCTCGAGGCCGAGTCGCAGACCGCTGACGACTACGACTCGAACCTGTCGACGATGGTGCAGCAGGGCTGCAACATCATCATTCCGGTCGGCTTCAACCTCGCCGACGCGACGCAGGCCGCCGCCGACGCCAACCCCGACGTGCACTACGCGATCGTCGACGTCGACTACCTGACCGGCGACAACCTGCTGCAGCTGAACTACGACACGGCGCAGGCCGCATTCCTGGCGGGCTACGCCGCTGCCGGCTACTCGACGAGCGGAACGGTCGCCACATACGGCGGGGACAACATCCCGACCGTCACGATCTTCATGGATGGCTTCGCGCGCGGCGTCGAGTACTACAACGAGCAGAAGAGCGCCGACGTGCAGATCATCGGGTGGGATGCGGATGCGCAGACCGGTGAGTTCGTCGGCGACTTCACCGACCAGGCGTCGGCCAACCAGATCACGCAGGGCTTCCTCGCGCAGGGCGCCGACGTGATTCTGCCCGTCGGCGGGCCGTTGTACCAGGGCGGCGCGGAGGCCATTCGCGACGCCGGTAGCGATGCGGTCATCCTCGGCGTCGACTCCGACCTGGCCGTCGCCGATGAGCAGTACGCCGACATGATCCTCGTGTCCATCATGAAGGGCCTTGACGTCACGGTGTTCGAGGCGATCGAGCGGGCCGTGAACGACGAGTTCGAGGGCGGCTTCTACACGGGCACGCTCGAGAACGATGGCGTCGGGCTCTCGAG
>JBQDJW010000126.1:0-6921 GCA_052086425.1 Pseudoclavibacter sp.
AGCCTTGCGCAGTTAGCCGACGCCGGCGCGCTCACGACCGACGACCTCGACCGGATGCTCGAGGGCGAGTGGGCGCACAGGTTTCCGGTGCGTGCCGACCCGGAGCAGCGTCACCGGCCCGCGATCGTGACGCTCGCGGTCGCGGGGCGGCGATCGGAGCATCCGATGGCACCCGAGGTGTTCGAGCGACTCGCGGCGGGCGACGACGGCGCGGCGGGCGGTTCGGGGAGTGCGGTCGACGGGGAGGACGGATCCCCGCCTGGACACCTGCGAGACCTGCTGCTCGGTTGGTACGGCGACGAGGCCGACGTCGACCGGCTGTGGCTCTCGGCCCGGCTGGGCGATCGCTTCGCGGCGACGGGATGGACGGTGCTGACGGCCCGTCTCGAAGGCATCCGGGTCAGCGAGAGCGCGTCGGCCGGCGCGCTTCGGTCGGGCGACGAGGGCGGGCTCCCGGGCACGCGCGAGGCGCTCGCCGAAGCCGCCATCGCGTGGGGCGCATCCTCGCCGGTCGCGCCACTCGAGAGGCCGACCTCGCCACTGTGGGCCGAGCGGTTCGACGACCGGGCCCTCGCCTGGTTCGTGCGTGCGATCGACGTCGCCGGCGACGAGACGCTCGCCGTCCCGCTGCGTGCCTGGGCGCTTCGGCTCGCCCGCTCGCACCGGGTGCTGCTCGAGCCGGAGCGGGTGCTCCCGCACCTCGGCGCTGCGACCGTCGTCGATGCGCGCGACCGCGTCGATCGCCTGCGCGACGAACTGCCGGAGGCGGAGTAGCGCGGGTACGGCCGGATGCGGCCGACCGGTTCATCGCCGTGGTGCAGGTGGTTCTCGGCCTGAGAGCCGGCAGTCGTCGTGCCAACGGCTCCGCAGGGATTACCGTCGACTCGTGACGTCCGGAGAGCTGACCGATTCCGACCGCGCGCGGGCGGCTGCTCGCATCGTCGGCGGTGCTCGCGGGCGCCCTCTGCCTGTCGGTTTCGGCGATTCTCGTGAAACTCGCGGGCGTGGATGCCGCCACCACCGCGATGCTTCGTTGCTCGATCGCCGTCGTCGTACTCGTCCCCCTGGCGCTGGGCGAGCGCGCCAAGCGCGGCCGTCTGTCGGGGCGCGGCATCGGCTGGGCGATCGCGGCGGGTGTCGCGCTCGGTGTCGACTACGCCGCGTGGACGGCATCGATCTTCCACGTCGGCGCGGGCATCAGCACAGTGCTCATCAACGTGCAGGTGATCGTGCTGCCCGTGCTCGCGTTGGTCATCGACCGGGAGCGCGTCTCGGCGCGATTCCTGTGGGCGGTGCCGCTGATGATGCTCGGCATCAGCCTGGTCGGCGGGCTCTGGGACGTCGCGGCGCTCGGCGAGCACGCCGTCACCGGCACGCTGCTCGGGTTGCTCGCCGGGCTCGGGTACGGGACCTATCTCTTCCTCACCCGTCGCGCCACCCGGCTGGAGCCCGGGCTCACAATCCAGCCCCTCGCGTGGGCGACCGCCTCGGCCGCGGTGACGACGACGCTCCTCGCGGGCTTCTCGGGCGGGCTCCAACTCGCGCACATCAGCATCCGCTCCTGGGTGCTCCTGATCGTTCTCGCACTCCTCGGGCAGGTCGTCGCGTTGCTGCTGATCCACCACGGCAGCATCCGTCTCCGGGCCGCGACGACCTCGGCACTGCTGCTCATCCAGCCCGTGCTCGCGCTCGGCCTCTCGGCGATCACGCTGGCCGAGTATCCGACGCTGCTCCAACTCGTCGGCGCGATGGTCGTCGTCGTTGCGGTCGCGCTCGCGAACGGGCTCTTCCGCGCCCCGCAGGCCCTCACGCGCCGAGGTAGCTGAGCACGGCGAGCACGCGGCGATTGTCTTCAGAGCTCGGCGGCAAGGCGAGCTTGTCGAAGATCGAGGTGATGTGCTTGGTCGTCGCACTGTCGCTGAGATGGAGTGCGGCGCCGATCGCGGCGTTCGAGCGACCCTCGGCGACGAGGCGCAGCACGTCGCGTTCGCGCGGGGTGAGGGCATCAAGGGGCCGCTGCCGCTCGGAGCGGGTGAGCATGGCGTCGATCACGGTCGGGTCGAGGACTGTTCCGCCGTGGGCCACCTGGGTGAGGGCGTCGAGGAACTGGCGAGGGTGCGAGACGCGATCCTTGAGGAGGTAGCCGATGCCGCCGGCGCGATCGGTGAGGAGTTCGCGCACGTAGAGCTGTTCGACGTACTGCGAGAACAGCATCACGGGCAGGCCAGGCGTCGTGCGCCGCGCATCCAGCACCGCGCGCAGTCCCTCATCGGTGTTGGTGGGGGGCAGGCGGATGTCGACGATCGCAACGTCGGCGTCCCAGCCGTCGAACGCGGCTCGGAGCGCGGGTTCGTCGCCGGCCTCGGCCTCGATCGTGTGTCCGGATGCTTCAAGCAGGCTGACGAGACCGGCGCGGAGCATCGTGTGGTCTTCGGCGATCACGATGCGCACGGCACCTCGATCCGAACCGTGGTCGGGCCGCCGCGCGGGCTTTCGATCGCGAGGCTGCCGTCGAAGACGCCCAATCGGCGACGTATCCCGTCGAGTCCGTGACCCGGCATCACGACGGCCCCGCCGCATCCGTCATCGGTCACGGTGATGGCGAGCGTTTCGTTCGTATCGCGGGCGTCGATGCCGATCGCGGATGCGGTGCCGTGCTTGATCGCATTGGCGACGAGCTCGCGGGTGGCGAAGTAGGCGACGGTCTCGAGCGCGGGGTCGATGCGGGTCGACAGGGAGGTATGGGTGCCGACCGTGGTCGTCGCGTCGAGGGCGAGGGCCTCCAGCGCGGCACCGAGCCCGCGGTCGGCCAGGATCGGCGGGCGGATGCCGCGCATGAGGTCGCGCAGCTCTGCGAGGGCGAGCGCAGAGTCCTCGCGCGCCTGCTCGATGAACGCGCGCGCCCGATCGGGTTCGTCGTCGAGCAGCATCTCGGCGGTGCCGAGTTTCAGCCCGATCCCCACGAGCTGGGATTGCGTGCCGTCATGGACCTCGCGTTCGATCCGCCGCAGCTCGGATTCGGCGTCGTGGCGCGCATCCGCTCGCGAGGTGGTGAGTTCGTCGACGCGGTCGCGAAGGGCGACGGAGTCGCCGCCGAGGAGCCAGGCAGCCCAGCGCCCGTGCAGCCGCAGCCACCAGGGGCCGGTGAAAAACCCCACCACGATGAGAACCGCACCGAGGATCGCTGCGAATGGGAGCATCCGCGTACTCATGACCGGGATGAAGGCGTACCACTCGGCGGGGGTGAGGCCGAGCGCCAGGTACTTCAGGGGCAGCACGATGACGCCTTCAAGGCCCCAGCTGACAAGGCCGATCGGCATCACGGCGATCACGATGCCCACGATGGAGTCGAGTGCAGCCCAGCGCAGCAGCACCCACGTCTGGCGGCTCGCGAGCAGGGTCGCGGCGTATCGGATGTGCTGGAGCAACCCGCGCAGGTCCGGCTGCTCGACGATCGCGGGCACGCGCAGCTCGACCCCTGTGCGTCGCGTGTGCTGTGCGGCGATGCCTGCGAGCAGGGCGCGCAGGGAACGAAGGCTGAACGGCAGGAGGTAGACGCCGACGACGATGAGGATCAGGCACAGGGCCAGGATCACGAGGCACAGCGTGGCGACCACGGCCACGAGACGTGCGGTCAGCAGTGCTGACCCGCCGAGCGCCGCCCATCGAGAAGGCCTCGGTCGACCCTCCCGCGCAGTGGTGGTCATGCGCTCATCATCTCATCGGCGCGTGCATTGCGGTCTCGGATGTTGCGTCGGCGGACGACGTCGATGAGCGCCTGGGCGAAGGCGAGGAACTGCTGCACCAGCGGCAGTGCGCCGGATGCACGCAGTGTCGCGAGGTGCCACGAGGCCACACGCACGGTGAGCGAGCGACGAGTCAATTGCGGAGGATTTCCCATGCCCACAGGTTCCTCCCGCGGGCCGTTCGGGGGGACGCAGAGACCGCTCCGGTGCGGGTGGGTGTTTCTCCACCCTGGCGCTCGCGGAGCTTCGCGCCTGGTGCCCTCTTCCCGTCAACTGCGCAGTCGTGGCTGTAGTGGCCGCGCCACTTTCGCCACAACGGCGCACTCAACGTGGTTGGCGGCCGTGAGGCGTCGCTGCCGGGGAGGGTGCCGTCTCGGGGGTCGGGACGTGTTCGTCGGCGAACCCGCGGCCGTTCGTATCGTTGAGGCGGACCAAACCACAGCTCAGGGACGAGTAGACACATGGCAGAGACTTTCCGCGTCGCGCTTACGCGCGACTTCCGCGACGACGACGGGTCGATCGGCTGGGGCGACATCGGCCTCGACCGTCTCGAGGCCGAGCCCGGCATCGAGTGGGAGTTCCTCCCCGTCAATGAATCCCCGCTCTCGCCTGGAGCCCTTGCCGGCTTCGACGGCGTGATGGTGCTCGGCAACGCAGTTGATGCGCGTTCCCTCGAAGGTGCCGACCGGTTGAAAGTCCTCGCCCGCTTCGGAGTCGGCTACGACACCATCGATCTCGACGCGTGCAGTGCCAAAGGCATCCCGGTGGTCACGACCCCCGATGGAACGCGGCGCCCCATGGCGATCGCCGCCGTGACGCTGCTGCTCGCGGTGGCGCACAACGTGCGCCAGAAGGACCGCATCGTGCGCGAGCGCCGCGATTGGTCGGAGCGCTATGAGTACAACGGGCTCGGTCTGCCGGGCAAGACGCTCGGCATCATCGGCTTCGGCAACATTGGCCGCGAGGTCTCACGCCTGCTCGGGCCATTCGACATGCGCACGATCACGTACGATCCCTACGCGAAGCCGGAGACGGTCGCGGAGCTCGGCGCCGAACTCGTCGATCTCGAACGCCTCATGTCCGAGTCAGACGCGGTCATCGTGACGGCGGCGCTCACCCCGGAGACCCGTCATCTCGTCAACGCGGACCGGTTGGCGCTCATGAAGCGCGATGCCGTCATCGTGAACGTCGCGAGGGGACCGCTCATCGACCAGGCCGCGCTTGCGGCGGCGCTCCAGGCCGGCGCAATCCGCGGGGCCGGGCTCGACGTGCTCGAGAACGAGCCGGCTCGCGACGACGATCCGATCCTCGACTGCGACAACGTGCTGCTGTCGCCCCATGCGACAGGGTGGACCGACCTGTTGTCGTACGGCAACGGCTCGGGTTGCGTGCGGACGCTGCTCGAGACCAAGCGAGGCTTCCGTCCCTCGCACCTCGTGGTCAATCCAGCAGCGCTCGAACACGAACGGTGGAAGAGCGTGCCCGACGTTCCGGCGGAGGGGATCTGATGGCCTCGCGCCGCTCACTGCGATCGCGCATCCGTCGTGGCGAGAACGTGCTCGGCACCTTCCTCCTCGCGTTCCCGCAGGTCGCGACCGCTCGGGCGGCCGCGCAGGCGGGCGCAGATTTCGTGCTGATCGACGGCGAGCACACGGGCTTCGGGTGGGAGACAATGACCCCGGTCCTCGCGGCGGCGCGGGCGGAGGGCTCTGTGCCGTTCGTCCGGATCCCCTCCGCGACGCGCGAGAACATCGGGCTGGCGCTCGACATCGGAGCGACGGGCCTCATGATCCCGATGGTCAACTCGGTCGCCGAGGCCGAGCGCGTAGCGTCGTGGTGCCGGTACCCGCCGATGGGTGTGCGGGGCGCCATGTTCGGTCTCGCCGCGCACGACTTCGGTGCCACCGACCCCGTCGCGGCGATGAAGCGCTCCAACGCCGAGACGATCGTCATGGCGCAGGTCGAGACGGCCGAAGCTCTCGACTGCGTCGAGGGCATCGCCGCGGTCGACGGCATCGACATCATCTGGATCGGCCACTTCGACCTCACGATCAGCATGGGGATCCCCGCGCAGTTCGACCACCCGCGATACCTCGAGGCCGTCGAGCGCATCGTGGCCGCGGCGAAGACGCATGGCAAGGCCGTCGGGTTCCTCGCGAGCGGACCGGACGAGGCGAAGGCGCTGACCGAGAAGGGCTTCACGCTCCTGGCCTATGGCAGCGACCTCAACGTCTACCGCAACGCGCTCCGCGATGGCTTCGCCGCGATCCGAACCTCGCTCGACGGCTGAGGTGCGCGCACGCCCGGATTCCGGGTACCCCGGACAGCGATCGCCCTCTGCCTCCACGAGCCAGAGGGCGATCGCCGTTCACCCGCCGAACCGGTCCACCTTCACGCCGCGCGAACCGCGCGCTCGCGCAGTCGTTCGATCGTCGCGTCGCCGAGTCCGGCCCGCTGCAGCACGCGCAGTGCGCCGCCGTGTTCGCGGCGAATCGTTTCGAGCATGGCGCGCATGGCATCGGGCTCGGCGCCGAGGAGGGGACTCGCCTCATGCGCATCGCCCTCCGCGATGGCGCGGAGATAGGCGTTCGATTCGCCCATGAGATGCCCGATCGAGGCGCTCACGCGTGCCATGATGCGCGGGATCGCAGGCGCCGACAAGGCATAGTCTGTCGCGATCGCCTCGTCACCCGCGCCGAGCGCCGAAAGGAACGCGGCCGCGAAGATGCCGGTGCGGTCCTTGCCCGCTGCGCAGTGGAAGAGCACGCCGTCGTCGCTGTGGGCGATGAGGGCGATGCCCCGAGCAATCGTCCCGGCCTCGGCGACGAGCGTGCGGGCGTAGTACCCGCCGACGATCTCGGCCGTTGCCGAGCGTTCCTGAAGGTGGCGAAGGAATTCACCCGGCTCGGCGCCGCCCCGCGCGAGCGGCAGACGGTGGTACGCCACGTCGTACGCGCCGAGCGGGCCGCGTCCGGTGTGAGATGCTTCGGCGTCGGAGCGCAGATCGATGAGTGAACGAACGCCGAGTTCGTAGAGTTCGGCGGCCTGCGCCGCGGGCACCGTCGAAACGTCATCGCTTCGGAACGCCACGCCCGTGCGCAGCACGCCGTCGGCCACGGCGACGCCGCCGAGGTCGCGGAGATTGTTGAGCGGTGTCTCTTCAACGGGGGCGACG
>JBQDJW010000127.1:0-6914 GCA_052086425.1 Pseudoclavibacter sp.
CACACTGCTCTTCTTCCCCGAAGAGCCCGGCACCTTCATCGAGCTGACGAGCGGCCACCCTGGCGGAATCGCGCCGCTCGTCGCCGATAAGCCCGTGCTGCTCTCGAACCTCGTGCGCGAAAGCAGCGCGTTCCGCGACGCCCGCGATGCCGCCGACCGCATCGCGCGCAAGGGCGGCGAACTTGTCTCGAGCCGCGGCATGGGCACGATCTCGCTCGGCACGGGCATCGTCGAGTGGACCCACGACGGGCGCCACCACCGCGCCCCGATCCTCACCAGGCCGGTCTCGCTGCGCCGCCTCGGACGGGACTACGAGGTGCTGCTCAAGGGGCAGAACCATGTCAACGCGTCACTCGTGCGCGCACTCGCGAACCAGTTCGGCGTGCGCCTCGTGCCTCGCGAACTGCTCGAGGTTGCAAAAGGAACAGACTCGTTCCTGCCGCAGCCCGTCTTCGACCACGTCCGCGGCGCGCTCTCGAACATCCCGGGCGCAACGGTCTCGGCCCGCGTCGTCGTCTCGAGCTTCGGCGACGTCGCCGACGCGCTCGTCTTCGACGCGGCGACCGCCGACCTGTCGCACCCTGCGCTGCGCGCACTCGCCGGCGACGACCGCGCCGCCGACGCGCTGCGTCGCGCCCACGGCGGGCCGGGGCTCGTCGGCACCGGCGAGCCGAGTTCCGACTCGGACGCAGAACCGGGCGCCTCCCGTGCGACCGCGCCTGGCGCATCCGAGACCGGCGACACCGACGCAACCGTCGCCACCACAGCATCCGGCACCAGCGCATTCGCCGCGGCCGCGCACGCCAACGACCCGGATGCGGCACTCGCCTCGGGTGCGGGCCTCACGTCACCGGACCGGCGCGACCCGACAACCGACCGCTTGTTGCTCGACGCCGACAGCGAGCAGGAGCGCGTGGTCGACGCGATCGTCGGCGGCCGCTCGCTCGTCGTGAACGCGATGCCGGGCGCCGGCCTCACCCAGACGGTCGTCAACACGATCGGATCGCTCGTGGGCGAGGGGCGGCGCGTGCTCGTCGTGAGTCCGCGCTCGGCGAGCCTGCAGGCGATCCGCCAGCGGCTGCGCGCCGTCGGCCTCGACGGGCTCACGGTGACGCCTCGCACGCTTCGCCGCGACATGATCGCCGGCATTTCGCGCAATGAGCGCGCCGAGCGCCCGCAGCTCACCGACCTGAACGACGCGCTCGTGCGCTTGCGCCACGTGCTCGCCGACTATCGGGCCGCGCTGCAGCGCGTCGACCCCGAGACACGGGTGAACGTGGTCACGGCGCTCGACGAGCTCAGCTCCCTCGAGCTCACCGAAACGCCGCCCGCGACCACCTCGCGCCTCGAGCGCGACGCGATCGTGCGCCTTGCGGCTGGCCGAGACGAGATCGCCGCGCAACTGCGCGAGGTCGGTCGGCTCGGCGAGTTCAAGTACGGCCCTGACGACTCGCCCTGGTACGGCGTCGCGTTCGAGTCGATGGAGGACGCGAACCTCGCGCAGCAGACCGCGACAGAGCTGTCCGACGGCCGCCTCTGGGATGTCGTGGTCGAGGCGCGCGAGCTCGTCGGCCGCACGCGCTTGCGCCCGGCCGCCACGTTCGCCGAGCTCGGCATCTACCTGCGCCTGCTGCTCGACGTGCGCGAAACCCTCGATCGGTTCCGGCCCGAGGTGTTCGACCGCTCGCTCGCCGATCTCATCGTCGCGACCGGGCCTCGCCGCGACACGGCCGAGATGAACTCGTCGCGCCGCCGCCAGCTCAAGCAGCTTGCCCGCGAGTACGTGCGGCCGGGCCTGAGCGTCGGCGACCTGCACGAGGCACTGCAGCTCGTGCAGCGCCAGCGCATCCTGTGGCAGCGCTACTCGACCGACGGCTCGACGCCGACCGTGCCGACCGGCATCGCCGAGGTGCGTGCCCGCTATCGCGAGGTCGCAGAGCTCGTGCGCATCATCGACGAGCCGCTCGTCGAGGCCGGCGCAACCCCGCTCACCGACATGCCGCTCGACGAGCTCGCCGGGCGCCTCGACCAGCTCGCCGCCGAGAGCGAGGTGCTGCACAACATCGTCGAGCGCCTGCGCATCACCGAGAAGCTGCGTGAGCTCGGCCTCGAGCCGCTGCTCACCGACCTCGCCGACCGCCACGTCGCCGCCGACGACCTCGCCGCCGAGCTCGAGCTCGCCTGGTGGCAGTCGGCGCTCGAGGACGCGCTCGAGCGCGACAAGGCGCTCCTCGCCGCCAACACGCGCACGCTCGCGCGGCTCGAGAGCGACTTCCGCACCGTCGACCAGGCCCACACCGACTCGGGCGCCGCGCGCCTGCGGTGGCAGCTCGCCGAGGAGTGGCGCGTCGCGATCGTCGACCACGCCGACGAAGCCGAGGCGCTGCGCGCCATGTTGCGCAGCCCCGGGGTCTCGCCGACCCGCCTGGCGCGCGAGGCCGGCAACGTGTCGCGGCCCATCGCGAAGGTCTGGCTCGCCAGCCCCGGAGACGTGCCGCTCATCGCATCCGGTATCGACTTCGACACGGCGGTGCTACTCGACGCGGCCTCGGTCTCGACCGCCGAGGCGATCGGGGCGATCCGACGGGCCGACCAGCTCGTCGCATTCGGCGACCCGGTGACGCAGCTGCCGAGCCCGTTCTCGATCGCGGTGCGCGGCGACGTCGAGCTCGACCACGTCGACGAGACGCCCGCGCAACTCGAGGCCCGCGCAGACGACTCGATCTTCTCGCGTCTCGCGTCACTGCTCCCCGAGTACCGCCTCACGCACAGCTACCGCGCCGGCGGCGAAGACCTCGCCGAGCTCGTGAATCGCCGCTTCTACGGCGGCGAGATCCGCTCGATGCCGTGGGCGGGCACGTTCCTCGGCCACCCGAGCCTCTCGTACGTGTTCGTCGAGGGCGGCACTGGCATGCCGGACCAGGCGACGGGCGCCGTCGAATCGACCGACGCCGAGGTGTCGCGCGTCGTCGAGCTCGTGGTCGACCATGCCCTGCACCGGCCACGCGAGTCGCTCATGGTCGTCACCGCCTCTCCCCGGCACGCCGCCCGCGTGCAGCAGGCCGTGTATTCGGCGGTCTCGAAGCGGCAAGACCTCGCTCCTTTCTTCACGCAGGAGCGCGGCGAGCCCTTCCTCTCGACCACCATCGACCAGGCGACCGCCCAGTCGCGCGACCGCGTGATCTTCTCGATCGGATTCGGCCGTACGCCGCACGGCAAGGTGCTCTCGAACTTCGGCGTGCTCGGCACCCCGCGCGGCGAGCACGCCCTCGCGGTCGCCATGACGCGGGCACGCCGCTCGCTCGTGATCGTCTCGTGCGTGCGCCCGAGCGAGCTCGACCCCGCCCGGTTCACCCCGGGAACGCTCGCGCTCGCCCAGGTGCTCGGCGAGGCCGAGACGCGAGACCTGGTGACGCGCGGGGGAGACGTCCACGAGCATCCGATGCTGCTCGACCTCGCCCGCCGACTCGAGGTGCTCGGCATGCGCGTCGAGCTCGACTACCGCGGTCGCATTCCGCTCGCCGCCGCGTACGGCGGGCGGGCGATCGCGGTCGATACCGACGCGCTCGACGCCGAGGTCGCCGGCGACGGCGACCCGACGCTGCGCGAATCGCTGCGCCTGCGCCCCGAACTGCTCAAGCGCCTCGGCTGGTACTACCTGCGGGTGCACTCGTTCGAGCTGTTCGCCAGCCCAGAGGTGATCGCCGAGCGCATCGCCGTCGCGCTGCGCGTGCCGCTGCCCGGCGACGCGGCCGAGCTGCCCGCGTCGCCACGCACGGAACGCGCGGCAGAGCTGACCGAGGGGCGAGAGCTCGACGCGGATGCGCCGGCACGCTCGGCGGCGGCAGCGGCCGACCTCGCGATGGGGCGCACGCTGCCGGCGGCGCCGATGTCGTCACAGGACGGTGCGGAGACGATCGTGCAGCGTTCACCGGATGCTGCAGTCGAGACGGGCGCGGCGGCGACCGATGGCGCCGCGAGCGATTCAGCGGATGCCGGCGTCGCGACGGGTGCAGCAGCGCACGTTGCCGAAAGCGCGGCCCCCGAGCTTGACGGAGAAACGACAGCCGGAGTGACCGAGCGCGTCTAGCCGTTGAGCCGGACCGTTCAGCAATGATTTACGAGTTTGTACGCTTATGCGGCGGCGGCTTCAGATGGTCAATGCAATTTGATCGTTTGGGGGGCCGATGGCTCGGAGTGTGTTTGAGCGTGCTGCCGCTGTGGTTGAGGTCGCGTCGGGTCGGAGCTGTGAGTCGGTGGCGGCATCGCGGGGTGTTGCCCCGGTATCGGTGCTGAGCTGGGCGAGATTTGCTGGCATGTCATTGCAAGCGGGTCGGCGTGGTGGGCCGGCGGGGTTGGCGGCGAAGATCACGCGCGCGGATGCGCTCCTCACGGAGGGTGGCCGACTTACCCTGTTGGGGCGTTCGTGGATCGAGACAGGGTTGCGAGCAGGCAAGTCGCAGCGCGAGATCGCGGGCGATCTCGGAGTGCATCCCTCGACCGTGTCGCGCGAGATTCGCGGGCGGAAGAACGCGCGAGGCATCGACTACGCGATGAATGCGCAGCGGCGCGCGGTCGCGGCCGCCGCGCGCCCGAAACCGGCCAAGCTCGATGATCCCGAGTTACGGGCGGTCGTGATCGATGGGTTGAACAACGGGCACTCCCCGCAGCAGATCGAGGGCAGACTCAAGCGCGATGCTCCCGAACGGAAGGACTGGCGCGTGTCACACGAGACGATCTACCAGGCGCTCTATGTGCAAGGCGCTGGAGGCCTGCGTCACGAGTTGGAGGTCGAGCAGGCGCTGCGATCGGGCCGCACGTCCCGGAAGCCGCGCTCACGCCTTCCCGGGCGCGGGAACCGTCCCTGGATCACGGACGCGAACCACATCAGCAATCGCCCACCCGAAGCGGACGACCGGGCCGTGCCTGGCCACTGGGAGGGTGACCTGGTGCTTGGCGGGGTCGGGCAAGGCGCGTTGATCACGCTGATCGAGCGGCGGTCGCGATTCACGCTTCTCGGGCTGCTCCCGGACACGCACGACGCGGACACCGTCCGCGACGGCCTGATCAGCCTGGTCAGTGACCTCCCCGAGCATCTCCGTGGCTCGCTGACCTGGGACCAGGGCACGGAGATGGCCGAGACTGCCGAGTTCATGATGGCGACCGATCTCGACGTGTGGTTCTGCGATCCCCATTCCCCATGGCAGCGACCCACGAACGAGAACCAGAACGGTCTTATCCGGCAGTACTTCCCGAAGGGCACCGACTTCCGACCCGTCACCCCCGAACGCGTCACCGAAGTCCAGAACCTCCTCAACACACGCCCCCGCGCCGTCCTCGAATTCGCCACCCCAGCTGAGACACTCAACGAAGAACTCGTAGATGCAACGACCACTTGAAACCGCCGGCGGTATAGACGTACAAACTCGAAGATCATTGGGGCATCCGGGCCTTCGTTGGCCTCAGTGGGCCGAGGGGCCGAGCTCAAGGTGCCGAGGGACGGGCTGAGGGGGCCGGGGCCGCTCGAGGAACGACTGCGGCGTCGCCGCGCCCGGAATGGGGCCGGCGTGCGGCGCGTTGCCCATTGGGCCACAATGACGCGGGGCCGAATCTCGACCCTGTGACGCGTCGGTCGACACCGCGCGGCACCTGATTACTCAGCGGCGCACCGCGCAACAGCTCTACCTGGGAGGACGGCCTTGGCCAGCACACGACCCCGGCGTGTCCGCACCGACCCGGCGCCAGGGGCCGACCCCTCGCCGCAGCGCCTCGACGACGGGCGCCCAGCCGAAGTCGAGCTCGCGGGCGAAGATCGGCTCGGCGCCTGGGGCGACGACGGCCTCGACGTGCTGCCCGACGCCGCCTCGTCGAGCAACGATGAACGACTCGAGCGCGACCGACCCCCGCACTATGCCTGACCGCAGCATGGGCGCGCCCGGCGACCCGGGCACACCCGACGGCTCCGACGGCGATGAGGCGAGCGCGCGCGACGCGAGCGACGGAGCCGCGGACGGCGACAACCGCAACGACGGCGACAGCGGCGAGCAGAATGCGCGCGACGCGGTGGGCGGAGCGACCGACAACGAGCCCGCCGAGCCGCCGCCGAGCATCCCCGTCGAGATCTGGACGCTGCTCGTCGCGACCTTCTTCATGGCGCTCGGCTTCGGGCTGGTCGTGCCCGTGCTGCCGCAGTTCGCGTCGAGCTTCGGCGTGGGCGCGACCCTCGTCGCGGTCGTCGTGAGCGCCTTTGCGTTCGTACGCCTCGTGAGCGCGCCCCTCGGCGGCGTGCTTGTCGACCGCTTCGGCGAGCGCGCCATGTACGTGACTGGCATGCTCATCGTCGCCGCATCGACCTACGCGACCGCGTTCGCGGCCGAGTACTGGCAACTGCTCGTGTATCGCGGGCTCGGCGGCGTCGGGTCGGTCATGTTCACCATCGCGTCTGCCGGCATCCTCGCGAAGTACTCGCCCCCGAGCATCCGGGGCCGCGTCTCGGCGCTCTGGGGCGGCATGTTCCTCGTCGGCAACATCTCGGGCCCGATCGCGGGCGGGCTGCTCGGCCAGTTCGGGATGCAGCTACCGTTCTTCGTGTACGGGACGGCGATGGTGATCTCGGCCACGATCGTCGGAATCGCGGCCCTGCGCGGCCGCGGCAGCGCGAATGTCGGGGTCCGCGAAGAGCTCGCGCCGCGCACGCTGCGCGAGGTGCTGCGCGACGGCGCGTTCCTGCGGCTCCTGTCGAGCGGCTTCGCGAACGGCTGGGTGAATTTCGGCGTGCGCGCCGCCACGATCCCGCTGTTCGTGGCAGCCGCCGTCAGCAGCGAGCCGTGGGTCGCCGGCGCCGTCATCGCGTCGACTGCGGTCGGCAACGTCATCTCTCTGCAGTGGGCGGGGCGCGCATCCGACCGAATCGG
>JBQDJW010000128.1:0-4079 GCA_052086425.1 Pseudoclavibacter sp.
GACCTCGAGCTGCACGAGCGGGCTCGTCGTGTCGAGGCTGTTGGTCGCCTCGACGATGCCGTCGTTGCCCGCGAGCGCGTCGGTGACCTGCGTCGCGGCCTCCGTGAGCGCGTCGCTCGTCGGCGCCGTGATCTCGACCGTCATGTCGCTCGAGAAGCCGGCACCCGAGGCGTCGCTGACCGAGATCTCGCCGACGTCGGCCAGTGTGCCGATGTCGTCGCGGATACTCGTCTGCAGCGCGGTCATATCTGCATCGTCGCCGGCGATGATCGAGAACGACGCGACCGCGCCGTCGCCGCCCCCGCCGCCGAACGCCGCGAAGGCCCCGCCGCCGCCCGAGATCGTGAGCTGCACGGTCTCGACGCCCTCGGTCGCGATCAGGGCGTCTTCGACCTTCGTCGCCGCCTCGTCGCGCGCCTCGAGGCTCGAGTTCGCGGGCAGCGTCTGCGTGACGGAGAGCGTGTTGCCTGCCATGTCGCCGAGGAAGTTCGTCTGCATCAGCGGAATCAGCAGGCCGGTGAGCACGAGCACGAGCGCCGCCGAGACGAGCGTGATCGCGGGGCGCCGCAGGGTCCACGCGAGCACCGGGTCAAACCCCTTCTGCAGCCACGAGCGCGGTTCGTCCTCTTCGAGCGTGTCGGACACCGGACCCGCAGGCGCGGCGACGCCGGGTGCCGAACTCGTCACGTCTTGGCCCTGCGCCGATGGGTCTGGCACCACGATGCCGGGGGCGACGCTCCCGGTCGTCGGGTGCGCCTCGTCGCCGACGTCGCGCCCGGGCAGCCTGCCCGGCTCGTGCCCGGCGCCTGACCCTGCGTCGTCGCGCGACTGCTGCTGTTGCTCCTGTTGCGGCCGCAGTTGCGGCTGCTCGCGGCCGGCCTCGTCGATTGCGGCTTCGACCTCGGCGCTGCCGTGCCGCTGGCGCAGCTCGCGCAGCGCTCGGCGACTCAGGGTGATCTCGCCGGTCTCGTTGCGGGGGAGGTCGTCCGCCGTGAGGTGCGGATGCGTGCGGGAACCCGGTGCGGATGCCGCGGGAGCGTCGGGCGCAGATTTACCGGATGCTTCGGGCGCGACGTGCGGGTGCGGCGCGAATGCGTCGGGTGCAGCGGGTGGCTCCGGCACGGCTCCGCCGGGCGCGTGGGCATCGGGAGTGGGAGTAGGGGCGGGCGCGGGCGGAGCCGCGTGCGCGGGATGCCCCGCATCGTCCGGATACTGCGGGGTCCACGGCGATGGGGCTTCCGTCCCCATCGGGGTCGCCGCCGCGTGGGCCGGATGGCCGGACTCGGCGCGTGCATCGACCTCACCCGATGCGCCCGCGAGAGCGGCGCCCTCTGGCGACGTCGAAATCGCGTCCGCCTGGGGGCCACCCGCGTCCGCCGGCTCGTCCTCGCGGAGCGAGAGGGGCGAGAATCGCTCGCGGTCGGCTTGTGCACGCAACTCGGATGGTCGGACGCGCCGCATGGCGTCGTTTCGAGCGGCGTCGCCCTGCGCAGCGTCGCCCTGCGCGGACGAACCCAGCGCTCCGGCCCCCGCCGCGGCGCCGGCCCCGACAGTAGCCCCGGCGAGCATGGGCCCGTTTCCGACGCGCGGGGCGCGCCGCCCGAGGGCGCGCCCGCCCTTCGCCTTCGCCTTTGCGCCGCCGAGGAACCAGTACGCGAGCACCGGCACGATCGTGAGGGCGACGACGAGCGAGGCGAGCAGCGCGATGACGCTCGTCAGCGCGAACGGCCGGAACAGCTCGCCCGAGATGTCGCTCACGAACACGATCGGGAGGAAGACGGCGACGGTCGCGATGGTCGACGCCGAGATCGCGCCCGCGACCTCGCGCACGGCGCCGACGACGACGTTCGCGCGCTCTGCGCCGCGGCGCGACGCGGCCGGGCGCATCGCCATGTGCCGGTTGATGTTCTCGATGACGACGATCGAGTCGTCGACCACGCGACCGATCGAGATCGTGAGCGCGCCGAGCGTCAGGATGTTGAGCGAGTAGTCGGCCGCCTGCAGACCGATGAACGTCACGAGCAGGGAGGTCGGGATCGAGATCGCCGTCACGAGGGTCGCGCGCACCGACAGCAGGAACACGAAGATCACGAGCACCGCGAAGACGAGGCCGAGAAGCCCCTCGACGATGAGCGTCTCGATCGACTCCTCGATATAGGGCGCCTGGTCGAACGCGACGGTGATCGCGATGCCGGCGCCGAGCTTCGACTCGAGCTCGGGTATCAGGTCGCGGACGTCCTGCGAGACCGTCACCGTGTTCGCATCCGGACGCTTCGTGATCGAGATCGTCAGGGCGTCTTCGCCGTTGACGCGCGAGATCGAGGCGACCGGCTCGGAGTCCTGCGCCACCTGCGCGACGTCGCCGATCGTGACCGGCTGTCCGTCGCCGGTCGTGATGCCCTGCATCGGCAGGGCTGCGATGTCGTCGGCGCTCGTGAGGAGGGCCCCGGCTTGCACCGTCAACGTCTCGTCACCCTCGGTGAGCTGGCCGACGGGGATCAGCGCACCCGAGTTGTCGAGTGTGTCGGTGATGTCCTGCGTCGAAGCGCCGACCGCTGCGAGCTGCGCCGTGTCGGGCGTGATCGCGATGCGCGGCGTCGGTGCGCCGGACAGGGTCGCATCGCGAACGCCTCCGACGTCGAGCAGGTCGCCGAGCGCCTCGATGCGCAGCAGGTTGGCGACCTCGTCGGTGTCGTCGCCGACGACGGCGAGCTGCAGCACGGGAAAGTCATCGATCGAGCCGGCGACGACGTTGGTCGTCGCACCATCGGGGAGCGTGTCCTCGATGCGATTGAGGGCGACCTGGATGCGCTGCTGCGCGTACGTGAGATCGGTGCCGTACTCGAATTCCACCGAGACGCTCGACACGTTCGCGCTCGAGGTGGTCGTCGTGGTCTCGAGCCCCTCGAGGCCCTGTAGCGACGATTCGACCGGGCGCGACACGTTCTCGTCGACGACTTCGGGCGACGCACCGGGCAGCGACGTGATGACCGACACCATCGGCAGGGTGATCGACGGGATGAGCTCCTGCTTGAGCGAGGTCATTGAGAAGACGCCGAAGAACGCGATGGCGGCGGTGACGAGCGCGATGAGCGCTCGGTTCGCCATGCTCAGTGAGGCGAGTCGATGCACGGATCTTCCCTTTCGTCGTGTGACCAGTGTTTCACGCGTGACGATGTTCGGCACAGGGGGCTGCCCCGGGGGCCTCGCACCCGCGGCACCGACCCGTCGCGGCCCGCCTGTGACCCTGCTGCGGCTCCGGCCTGCAACTCGGCGGCGCCCCTCAGGCAATGCACAGCGTGCGTCGACGCACACACATTGCGACCGACCGAAACGCGATATATCGTGTTTCTGACAAACGCGATGTATCTCGAATTCCCTCGAGCGTACTCGCCGCTGACGACACGTTCGCCGCCCGCGCCCGCGCGCCCGGCGGCATCCCGTTCTCACGACTACACCGGAGGTACCAGTGGCAATCGAACAGTGGCTCGTCGAAGGTCAGAAGACCATCGACATCGAGCGCATCCGACGCGTGAAGGCCAACCTCGTCGGGGGCTCCATCGCGATCCTCGCCCACGACGAGCCCCAGGCCCGCGTCGAGGTCACGTCGACCACAGTGCGCAACCTCAAGGTCGCCGTCGACGGCGACACGCTCGTCATCGACCACCCGCAGTTGTCGTTCGGCGACGTCGCGACGAGCGCCAAGACGCTGTGGCAGCGCCCCGAGGCGGTCGTGAGCTTGCTCGTCCCGCAGCACTGCGACATCGACGTCAAGGCCGCATCGGCCGAGGTGCTCGTCGTCGGCGTCGTCGGCGCCGTCACGCTCAACACCGCCGCGGGCGAGCAGTTCGTCGACGGCACGACGGGCGAGCTCTCGCTCGGCACCGTCGACGCCGAGATCTCGGTGCGCGATCACAGCGGCTCCGTGGCGACCAAGACCGTCGCCGGCGACGTCTCCGTCTCGGGCACCGTGTCCGCCTTCTCGGGCAACACGGTCGCGGGTGCCACGGTGCTCGACGTCACGAGCGGGCTCCCCGACCGCATCTCGAATCGGTCGGCGACAGGCACGACGACCCTCC
>JBQDJW010000128.1:4089-6857 GCA_052086425.1 Pseudoclavibacter sp.
CTCCGCATCCCCACCGATGTCACGCCCGACTACCACGTGCACACTGCAACGGCCCGCGCCCACCTCGAGGGCGAGGCCGAGCAGCCGGCCCCCGGCCGCTCGTACGTGTCGCCGGAGCGCGAGTACGAGAAGCGCCTGACCGAGGTGCACCTGCAGACCGTCGCCGGCCGCATCACGGTCGTCCGCGCCGGCGAGAGCGGGTCCGAGTCTGAGGCCGCCGAACAGGATGCAGACGGGTCGGCCTCTGCACCGGGCTCGGTACTCACGACCCGCAAGATCTTCCGCCGCATCGTGAAGGAGAACTTCGACGAGCGCATCGACGAGCGCGTCGCGACGGCGAGCGATCAGCTCGGCGTCGAGCAGCAGGCGCCGGATGCTCCGGTTTCGGATGCGCCCATCGCGGATGCGCAGGAAGGTTCGGTTTCCGAGGCGCCGGCCGACGAGGCTCCCGCTGGCGATGCGCCGGCCGCTGCCGATGTGCCCGCCGACGAGCACGGCGCGAACGACCAGCCCGGCGGCGACGAGCACGCGGCTGAGCAGGCCGGACACGAACACCAGCCAGGCGACGACCAGCACGGCGACGACCGCGGCCCCAACACCGACGGCCAGAACTGAGGCCCACCGATGACACCTCCCGTATTCGCACACGGCCATCTGCGGCTGTACCTCCTGGCGCTGCTCAACGAGCAGCCGCGCCACGGGTATGAGCTGATCCAGGCCCTCTCCGACCGGTTCGACGGCACCTACGCCCCGAGCGCCGGAACGATCTACCCGCGCCTCGCGAGGCTCGAGGCCGAGGGGCTCGTGACCAAGGAGTCCGAGGGCCGCAAGACCGTCTACCGCATCACCGAGGCGGGACGCGCCGAGGTCGAGGCGCGCGCCGACGACCTCGCCGACATCGAGAACGACGTCGACAACTCGGTCAGACGCCTCGCGCAGGAGCTGCGCGACGACCTCACGGCCGCCCGCGACAAGCTGCGCAGCGAGTTCTCGGCGTTCCAGGATCGCCAGGTCGGCGACGAGGGGCCCACGTGGGGCAGCGACTTCGGCAAGCGCGCGCAGCAGTTCGCCCAGCGTGCCGCCGACGCCGCGACAGCCGGTTGGAGCGCAGGCGAATCGCGACACAAGGCCGGCAACGACTTCGGCGCGACGGCGTCGGCGGCGTTCCAGGCGGCGTCCGAGACGTTCCAGGGCGCCGACGACGACGGCGATGGCACGGATGCGCCCTCCGGCTCGAGTGCAGACGGTTCGGGTTCGTACAGTTCGGGTTCGTTCGGCGACGACACCGAACCGCGCCCCCAGGACGCACCGACGCCGCAAGACGACACCACCGCATCCGGCGATGGCGACTTCGGCGGCACAGCAGGTGATTCCGAGGGCGCGACCGGAGGCGCGGCCCCCGACGCGAGCATCGCGCGCCGCGCGGACCTGACGCTCAATCGATTCCGGCAGGACATCCGCCAGGACCTGCGCCGGGCCGAAGCCGAGGGCCGCGTGACCGACGACGTGCTCACGCTCATCGACGCGGAGCTCACCCGGGTGCGCGACCTGCTGCACCACGTGCTCGCGCCGCCGAGCGAGCGCTAACGAGCGAGAAGACACACGCCGGCCGGTGCCGGGCCTCGGGCGAGCTCACGCGAGCATCCGCCCGAAGCCCGGCACCGGTTTCGTGCGCGGCCGGCGGCGGGGGCCGGCCTGAGATCGAGAGTTACCCGCGCTCGACCTTGCGCCCCCGCGGGTCATGGGCCGCGTCGAGTTCCGCGTAGTACTCGCGGCTCGCGCGCGACGTACCCGCGAGCGGCGGCGCGAGTCGCTGGCCCGCCGTCGCCGCCGTGCCGTCGCCGGGCGCGTATGCCTCGCGCAGGGCCCGGGTGATGCTCGCCGCGGCGAGCGTGAGCAGCTCGACCTCGGCCTGCGGCGCGTGCGAATCGTTGGGGATCACGACCCCGAGCGCCGCGTACACCGCGCCGTGCGGCCCGAAGACTGGAACGGCGACGCCCCGCGAGGCCTCGTGGATATACCCGTCCGTGACCGCAGACCCCGCCGCGCGAATGCGCCGGATGCTCGATCGCAGTTCGTCTCCCCCGCGCGGCGTGCGCGGGGTCGGCAGCGGCCAGCCCATCTCGATGACGCGCCCGACGGTCGCCTCGTCGGCGTGCGCGAGCAGCACCAGGCCGCTCGAGCTGAGCGGCAGCGGGGTGCGGCCACCGATCAGGGTCGCGTTGATGACCGCATCCGGTCTCGAGAACCGCTCGACGAAGAGCACGTCGGTGCCGCTCAGCACGCCCAACTGGGTGTGCTGACCGATGCGGGCGTGCACGGCCTCCATGGACGGCCTGGCGAGCTCGCGCAGTCCGAGGGCGCCGGGGGTGCGCGACGCGAACTCCCACAGCCGGATGCCGAGGCGATAACTGCGATCGGGCATGCGCTCGAGCAGGCCCTCGCGCACGAGCTCTGCGACGAGGCGATGCGCCGTCGACGCGGCAAGCCCGGCCGCGTCGGTGATCTGCGTGAGCGTGAGGAACGGCTCGAGCGCGTCGAACGCCTCGAGCACGCGCAGGTGCTTCGCGAGCGCGGATTCACCGTCGGAGCGATTCGCCATGGTGGTGCGCCGGCAGCCCTCGCCGCCTAGAACTCCTCGTGCGTGTCCGGGTCGAAGTTCGGGTCGACCGGCTGCGCGAGGGTCGCGATGCGCGCGAGCTCGTCGTCGGTGAGGTCGAACCCGAACACGTCGAGATTGTCGGCCTGGCGGCCCGCGTTCGACGACT
>JBQDJW010000129.1:0-6853 GCA_052086425.1 Pseudoclavibacter sp.
GCGCAGGCGCAGGTGGAACAGCGAGCGCGAGAACAGCTGCCACCAGCGGTAGCGCCCGAGCTCGTGGCCATCGCCGGGCCTGGCCTTCCGTGCCATCGTTCATCTCCTGAGCTCGGCCATGTGCTTCGTGAATCCGAGACTACGGGCGCGCCGGTATCACGCGGAAGTGTCGAATCTCACCCGCGGGCATGACATTGGTCATGCCTCGGGTGACGGCGCCCGCACGGGGCTGAGCGCACAGAACAAAAGTCGACCAGTCGTTTCGAAAATAGACCGATCGTTCTAAACTTGACGCATGAACGCTGCCGATGTCCAGGAATCCTCCGAACTTCGACTGCGCCCGCCAGCACGCCGCGTCGAACGCCGCGCCATCTCGTGGTGGATGCTGCGCAACGCCGTTGCCTGCGGTGTCCCGCTCGCAGCCCTCATCGTCGCGATGGTGCTGTGGGAGCCGGTACGCGCGTGGTTCCTCATGCCGACGATCGCCCTCGCCCTTGTTCTCGTTGCGAAGGTCGCCGTCGAACCGCGGTGGCGTTTCGGCGTGCACCGGTGGGAGATCACGGAGCGCGCGACATACGCTCGCCACGGTTGGCTGGTGGTGGAACAACGTGTCGCGCCGACGACGCGGATCCAGACAGTGGATGCCGTGCGCGGTCCGCTCGAGCAGATCTTCGGACTGTCGACGCTTCGCGTGACGACTGCGTCCTCGTACGGCGCGATAGCGATCCGCGGGCTCGACCGTCACACCGCGGAGGAGGCCGCCGCTCGACTCGCCGCCGTCGCGGAACTTGCCGAAGGCGACGCAACATGACTTTCGCGGGGGCCGACGACGCGCCGTGGCGGCGATTGAGCATTCGCGTCATCTGGATCGATGTCGCCGTCAGCGTCCTGGCTCTCATGCCCGGCGCCATCGCGGTCATCGCGTTCGATGTCGGCCCTTCGCTTCGTGAGCTCTGGCCGCTCGCCACCGTGGCTGCATGGGGCCTCGTGAGCGCAGTGGGGGACGCCATCCGTTGGGCGTGCACCTCGTATCGGATCACGTCTACCGACATCGAGCGTCGCACCGGCCTGTTCGTGCGGACATCCCGCACGATGCATCGAGATCGGGTGCGCAGTGTCGACACGAGCGCGAAGCTGCGGCATCGGTGGGCCGGGCTGCGCGTGGTCACAGTCGGAGCTGGCCAGCAGACCGGCGTGGGTGAGTCAGCGCTCGTGCTCGATGCATTGTCGAAGACCGATGCCGCGGCCCTCCAAGAGCTGCTGCTCGATGCCCCCACCGCTCATCAGTCGCGCGAGGATGAAGCACCTGCAGCGGAGCGCGTCGCGATCCTCGCCTCCTTCGATCCGAGGTGGGTGGTGTACAACATGTTCAGCGTCTGGGCCTACCTGATGGCGGCCGGGCTGCTGTGGGGCGCGTTCTGGCTCCTCTCGTCCCTCGGTATCGATCTTTTCGGCTTCGTCGCCGAGCTCGTCGACTGGGATTCTCTTGGCTGGTTGCGTGCGACCGCGATCGCGCTCGCCGGCGGCGGGGTCATCGGAGCGATCGGGCTGGGGGTCAACTTCCTGCTCGGCTACGGGAACTTCGTCCTCGCCCGCGTGCACACGCACAGCGGTTCCTACCTGCGCACGCGCCGGGGCGTGCTCAGCACGCGCGAGGTCAATCGCGACGAGTCCCGTATGCGCGGCATGTCGATCGGTGAACCGCTGCTCTGGCGATGGATGGGCATGGCCGACACGAATGTGATCACCACCGGGCTCGATGTGTGGGATACGGAAGAGCCCACTGCGATCCTTCCGCGCGGACCGATCTCGGTGGCGCGCCGCACCGTGGCCGAGGTTTTCGGCTCCGCGAATCCCCTGTCGTCGCCGCTTGCGCGCCATCCGCGGGCCGCACTCCGGCGGCGGCTGTGGTGGGCGACGGCGCTGTCGTGGGTCGCACCGTTCGCCCTCGCCGTGCCAGCTGTCACCGGAGCCGTCGCTGCGTGGGTCCCTTGGGCCGCGCTTGCCGTATGGCCAGTGGCGCTGACTGGGGCATTCATCGCCTATCGTGCCCTCGGCCACGGGGTCTCCGGCGATCATCTCGTGGTGCGGTCCGGGCTCTTCAGCCGCACGACATCCGCGCTGCGGCGGGATGCGGTCAGTACGATCGCCATCCGCCAGTCGATCCTCCAGCGCCGGCTGGGACTGTGCACCGTGTCGGCGATGACCGCGGCCGGGTGGTCCGCCTGTGAGGCTCCGGACATCTCGTCTCGTGGAGCGGTCGCTTTCGCGGCTCAGGCGGCGCCGGGGCTGCTCGATGACTTCGTCGACGGCGAGGCGGCCCGCGACCGAGGATGATGGGTACGTGACGTCCTCAGAAACACGCTCGCGCACGTTCACCGAGAACGCGCGTCGAGCCCAACTCATCGCGGCCGCGATCGCCACCGTGAACGAGATCGGCTACCATCGCGCATCGCTCGCGGAGATTGCGTTGCGCGCCGGTGTCGCCAAGAGTGCGATCGCCTACTATTTCTCGTCGAAGGAGATCCTTCTGCTCACCGTCGTGGAGGAGGTCTTCACGCGTCTTGACGAGACGGTTGCCCGGGCCGTGACCGTTGACGACAGTCCGGCCGCACAGCTGCGAGCGTATGCGGAGGGATATCTCTCTCACGTTCTCGCACATCGTGCCGAGGTCGTCGCCGGCATCGAGATCGTCGTCTCGCACCGCACCGCGGACGGCACCCCGCTGTACCTCACCGGTACCGAGGACGACTCGCGACTGCTGCGCGAAATCCTCGCCGCAGGAATGGACGGGGGAGCGTTCCGAAAGATGCCGATCAACGTCGCCGTATCGCTCGTCGAGGCGTTGCTGGACGCCTGCACGACCGAGCTGCAGCGCGACCTCAGCGCCGACATCGAGCCGTTCACGACGGAAACCGTCGAACTCCTGATGACGGGCTTCTCTGCGGAAGGTCAGGGCTCGAGATAGGCGGCGAGGTTCGACAGCGACGACGTGAGCCCGGCGGCGTGGTCACGGGCGCTGATGCCCTCGGGCACGTTGCGCGCGATGATCTCCACCCAGGTCCCCTCCGTGACAGCGTGCAGAAGCCACTCCATATGCATCGTTCCGTGAAACGTCGGGTCTTCCGAATCGAAGTCGATGTGCTGAACGACGCGCTCGCCCGGAACGATCTGCGCGATGCGGACGTCGGAGACATCCGCATCGGCGGACGTCTTGCCCGGCGCTCCTGCCGCGTTCGAGTACGTCAGGACGAGGCGGTATGAGCCGCCCTCTCGCATGTCGAAACGCTCGAGCCGACCCAGCATCCCCGCCGGCGGCAGCCACGTGACGAGCGCCTCTCTGCTCGTCAGGGCAGCGAACACTCGCGCAGGATCGACGTGCACCAGGACGGCGGCGCGATCGGTTCTCACCATGTCACCACTTTAGGCGCGCATATGATCGGGACGCGGACGACGAGAACGGGAAGAGGTGACTATGCGAGTACTGCTCGTCGACGACGATCCCGATATCCGCATGGGGTTCACTGCCGCGCTCGGCAAGCGGGGACACGAAGTCGTCGCGGCGTCGTCCGTCAAGGACGCACTGCGCCGTGCCGAGTCGGAACAGCCCGATATCGGCGTCATCGACGTCATGCTTCCGGACGGCGACGGGCGAGGACTATGCCGCACGATACGCGAACGCTGGCGGTTTCCGACCGTGATGCTCACGGCGCGCGACGATGATGACGATGTCGTCGGAGGACTGGACTCCGGTGCGGACGACTACATCGTCAAGCCCGTGGCGCCCGCGGTGCTCGAGGCGCGCCTCCGCGCGGTCCTGCGCCGCGATCACCGCGCGATGCTGCTCACGGACGAAGAACGAACGGTCATCGACGACCTCACCATCGACGGCGAGGCCATGGATGCGTGGTGCGGCGGCAGGTCGATTCCTCTGACCGCAACGGAGATGCGCCTACTTCTGGAACTGGCGGGAAACCATACCCGTGCGCTCACCCGGCAGCACTTGATCGATACCGTGTGGGCGCAGTCCGCGCCGGATACGCCGAGGGTCGTCGATACCACCATTCAGCGCCTGCGCGCGAAGCTCACCGTTGCGGGCGTGACATCCCCCGTGCTCGAGACGCTGCGCGGAATCGGATACCGACTGCGATGATCCGCCGACGCACACTCAGCCTGCGCGCGGTGCTGCTCGTCCTCACCAGCGCTATCGCGATCGCGGCCGCCGTGCTGACGACCATCGTGATCGTGATCGCCGCTCGCGCGACGATCTATGACACGCGCGAGAGCTCGGTACTCGACGAGTTCCGTGAGGGGACCGACGCGCTCGTCACCGAGATCTCGCCCGCGTCGTCCGACGACGCGTGGCAGTACTACAGCGGGATCCTGCCGGGCCGCACGGCGATCATCGACCTCGGCGAGGACCGCTTCGTCGGGGAGATGGATCGTTATGAGATTCCCGCGGCACTGCAGGATCCCCCTGGTGATGACGCCACGGGCGAGGTGCGGTCCGAGCGCGCGCATCTCGACGGAGCGGAAGTGATCTACGTCGCCGCCGCGTGGTCGAATCTCGAACGCTTCCCCGGCACGACGCTCGTCGTTGTCAACGCCTACACCCTGGAACCGCAACGTGCGCAGGTGGCGCACCTGGCGGCGACCGCCGCTTTCGTCGGGTTGGCGGTGCTGCTCGTCAGCGGCGCGATCGGGCTGCTGGTCGGCGGGGCGATCACGCGGCCCGTGCGCGGTCTCGTCGGCATGGCCCGTCGGATCGGCCGCGGCGAACTCGCCGACGCGCCACCACCATCGAGGTTCTCGGACATCAACGAGGTCAGCGCGACCCTGCAGACATCCGCGCGGTCGCTCAGCGAGACCCACGCAGCGCTCGAGAAGCGCGAGCGCGACTCGCGCCGACTCGTCAGCGACGTCGCGCACGAGCTCCGCACGCCGCTGACCTCGATGACGGCGGTCGCCGAGATCCTTGACGACATCGACGGCGCAACCGACGAACAGCGGCGCGCCGCGATCGCCGTCACCTCACGGGGTACCCACCGGCTCGTTGAGCTCGTCGAGGACCTTCTCGAGTTGTCGCGCCTGGACGCTCGCGTCGCGTCGATCCGATTCGTCGATGTCAGAGTCGACGATGTGGTTCAGGACGTGATCGCTCTGATCGACGCCCCGGCCGGCAGCATCATCGCGGAGCGCTCGAACGCGAGACTCGTCACCGACCCCGACCGCGCCCGAACGATCTTGTCCAACCTCGTCTCCAACGCGCTCCGGCACGGCGCCCCTCCGGTCAGAATCGCCGTGACCTCCGCGGACGCTGTCGTGCGCGTGCGGGTCTCGGACGACGGGCCAGGGATCCCGCACGATGCGCGTGAGCGCGTGTTCGAGCGCTTCGTATCGCTCGATCCGTCGCGCCAGCGCACCGAGAGCAGTGGTCTGGGCCTAGCCATCGCGCGCGACAATGCGCGTGCAATGGGCGGCGACCTGACGCTCCTGGCCTCGATGTCCGGGGCGGTGTTCGAACTGGTGCTTCCGCGGACGGTCGTCAGTACGGAATGACGCACGTGCGCTCGTCGGCGCTCTGACCATCGATGTGCTCGGGCAGCGCAGCGACCTCGGAATCCGGTGCGTCCGTCTCGGCATCCGGCACGGAGCCGACGGCGTCGTCCGGCCCGTCTTCGAGCGTTCGACCGCGACCCAGGTTGCTGGCGTCGAGCACGATGGGCTCGTCGGCGTCGATGAGTTCGAGCAGCTGCGCGGCCGCCGCCTCGTCGGGCACCACGCGGTTGTCAGCGGGCAGGTACGGGTAGGTGACGAACGTCGTCGCATCGAGGGGGAGGCCCGCCAGAGTCTTGCCCATCGAGACCATCGTGAGCGGATCGGCAAGATCAGTGGACAGCGTCGAATTCTTCGTGGCAACGTCGGCGATCGAGTACAGCGTGACGAGGTCGGTGAACGTCGCCTCGTCCTGCAGCTTCCGTACGAGCCCGGCCATGAACACCTGCTGGCTGGAGATGCGGGCAAGGTCGCTGCCGTCGCCCACGCCGTGGCGCGACCGCAGGAACGCAAGCGCCTGTTCTCCCTCGAGGTCGTACGTGCCCGCGTCGGGAATCACCAGGCCGGAGTGCGGGTCGTCAATCGCGCCTTCGAAGCACACCGGCACGCCGCCGACCGTGTGCGACAGCTCGATCACGCCCTGAAAGCTGATCTCGGCGGCGTAGCTCACTTCGGTGCCCGTGAGGGACTCGACTGCTGAGGCGGCGCACCCGAGCCCGCCTCGATCGAGGGCCTCATTGAACTGCACCCCGCTCGCGCCGTGCACCGTCCGCCCGGTCTCGGTGTCCGTGCAGTCGGGGAAGTCGATCAGGAGGTCGCGGGGGAACGAGATCACTGTCGCGCGGTCGTGCGCCTCATTGACGTGCAGCATGAGCGTGACGTCGTTGCGCGCGCCCGAGACATCGCCGCCCTCGCCGTACTGCTCGCCCTGTCCGTCGCGTCCATCGGATCCGACGAGCAGCAAGTCGAAGCTCCCGGAGTAGTCCGCGACGGTCTCTTCATCCGCGCCCAGATCGACCGTCGTCACGTTGGCCGAGAGCCGAGCCACGGCGATGCCCGCGGCAAGAGCAGCGATCGCCAGCACGACGATGACGGCAATCAGAACCCGCACCCAGATCCGCCGCCGTGTGCGCGTGCCCGGCGCCTCTGCGTGGGAGCTCGACATCGTGAACCTCTTTCCGTGATCAGGACAGATGACATCGACAATCGTGGAAGAGGTTCGTCACAGGAGCGTCACACTCGCCCCATCAACCATTCGATTGACACGAGGATCAGCCTCGTACGCGATGACCCGCGA
>JBQDJW010000130.1:0-6814 GCA_052086425.1 Pseudoclavibacter sp.
ACGTGCAGCTCGGCGTGCGCGTCGACACCGACGTGCTGTTCATCGAGCGCATGTCGGCGAACAGCAGCGTCGTCAACGCCTCGCTCGTGGGCGGACGCGTGCCGCTGCACGTCTCGTCGAGCGGGCTCGTACTGCTCGCGTACGGGCACCGCTCGATCATCGACGATGTCGTCGCCACCGGCATGCGTCCGTTCACTCCGCACACCATCGTCGACGAAACCGAACTGCGTCGGACGCTTCGGCGCATCCGGAATGACGGCTTCGCCGTGACGCACGGGCACATCCATCTCGAGTCGATGGGCCTCGCCGTGCCCGTGTACGGCGCAGACGGTGTCGTGAGCGCGAGCATGGGCGCCGTCATCGAGAACACCGATGGCACGCCGATGGCGGTCGTCGAGGTGCTGAACGTCGCGGCCGCGGGCATGACGCGAACGCTGCAGCTGCAGGGCGAGCAGCCGCCGCTCGGCCCGCCGCGCGCCAATCAGGTGTCTCAGCGCTCGTGGGAGGTCATCGAGACGCTGCATCGCGCCCGCGCGGAGCGAGCCGCGCACGGACCCGCCGCCGGGCACTGACGGCGGCGGCACTGACGGCGCCGGCACCCGAGCGCCCCCGATCGCGATCGAGCCCGACAGGGCCTCTCGGAATGCCGAGAGTTCCCGTCGGGCTCGATCGCGTGAGCGGCTTCGAGGGCGTGGGCCTACAGCTGGCCGGTCGTGCGCCAGCCGCCCTGGTACTCGCCGCGCGCCGTCTCGGCGTACGGCACGGGGCTCACGATCGCGCGCACGGCGAGCTGCTCGTGCGGCTCGACCGCAGTCTTGCCGGAGCCGCCGTCTGGCTCGCCCCAGACGACACGAACCTCGGCCCCTTCTGGCACGTCGCGGTCGACGGTCGCCAGCGAGAGGCCGCGCTTCTCGTTCGCCGTCACACCGGTGAAGAGCGAGAGCCCGACCGTGTTGTCGTCGGCGTCGATGACGGCGTCGAAGTTCGACGACCCGTAGTTGGCGTTCGGCAGGTCGAAGAACTGGTAGCCGGGGCCCTCGCGGTCGATGACCGAGGTGAGGATCTTGGCGAGGTCCTCATCGTTCCAGGCAAGCGTGACCTTCTTGCGCTGCGTCTCTGGGTCGATCTTCTCGAGCGCGTCGCGACCGATGAAGTCGTGGTCGAACTTCACGAACGAGCCGTAGCCGAGCTCCCACGGGTTGAGGTAGTAGTCCTCGATGTTCTCCGAGACGAACGAGCCCGCGACGGCGTTGATCGCCTCGTAGCTCGTGGCCGGCAGCCACTCGCGGTAGGCGCGCTCGGCCTCGCTCGAGTAGATGGCGGGCAGCGGCGATGGGATCCAGCCAGACTCGAGCGTGTTCGACGAGTAGGCGCGCGAACCGCAGGGTTCGATGCCGAACTCGGCGCCGGCCTCGAGCACGGCGTCGCGGATCTTGCCGTGCTGCTCGTATGGGCCCCAGATCTCGAGGCCGGGGGCGCCCGCCATGCCGTGGCGCAGCGTGTGCACCTTCTCGCCCGCGATGGTCATCTCGCCCATGTGGAAGAACTTGACCTTCTCGACGGTGCCGCCTGCGAGCTTCTCGATGATGTCCCAGGCGCGCGGGCCCTGAATCTGGAAGCGGTAATACTTGCGCGAGACCGCCTCGCCGTAGGGCCGCGAGGGCGAACGGTCGTCGTAGGTGAACTCGAGGTTGTAGCCGCCGGTCTCGGCGTGGAACTGCAGCCAGTTGGCGCCAGGGGCGCGGCCGACGTACACGTAGTCGTTCTCGGCCTCGCGGAACAGGATGCCGTCACCGATGACGCCACCGTTCGACGCCGTCGGCACGAACTGCTTGGCGGTGTTGATGGGGAAGTTCGCGAACGAGTTGATGCCGGTGTCGCTCAGGAGCTTGAGCGCGTCTGGGCCCGACATGAAGAAGTTGACCATGTGGTGCGTCTGGTCGTAGAGCACCGCGGTCTCGCGCCAGGCCTTCTGCTCGCGACGCCAGTTCGAGAACTCTGCCGGAACCACCGGGTAGATGTAGGTGCCGAGCTTCGAGTTGCGAAGCAGTTCGACGGTGTTGCCCTGCTCGTCGAGCAGCTCTTGCAGGTTGTTTGCCATGCGTGTTGTCGCCTTCCCTTTCGCGACCCGCCTCCTGCGATGTTCCTCTGCGGACGGGGTCGTCCATGACACCGGCTGCGAATCGTCACCAAAATTGTATGCAGAATCTTGACCATTGCGCCAGACCTGTGGAAACCTGATTTTCGGGCGCCGCGCGGGCGGTGCCGTTCGCATCGCTCAGAACGTCGCGGAGCGCGAGACAGGAGAGTCATGGCCGAGATCACCCCTTCACTGCTCGTGGTGAGCGCCCACGCGGGCGACTTCGTTTGGCGCGCGGGCGGCGCGATCGCCAAGGCCGCGCTGCGCGGCGAGCGTGCGACCGTCGTGTGCCTCAGCTTCGGCGAGCGCGGCGAGTCGGCGAGCAAGTGGCTCGCGGGCAACTCGCTCGACGAGATCAAGCAGATTCGGCGTGATGAGGCGACCGCCGCAGCGGCCGCGCTCGGCGCCGACATCGAGTTCCTCGACATGGGCGATTACCCGCTCGTCGAGACGCCGGAGGCGATGACGAAGCTCATCGAAGTGTTCCGTCGCGTGCAGCCGACCGTCGTGCTGACACATCCGCTCGCCGATCCGTACAACGGCGACCACCCCGCCGCCGGGCGCATGGCCCTGCAGGCCCGCGTGCTCGCGCAGGCGATCGGCGTGCCAAACGCCGACGGCTCGGTGCCGACCAAGGACGAGATCATCGGCGCCCCGCCCGTCTTCTTCTTCGAGCCGCACCAGCCCGAGCAGTGCGACTTCAAGCCGAACGTGCTGCTCGACATCACCGACGCTTTCGAGCGCAAGCGCGCCGCCATGGAGTGCCTGCCGGCCCAGACTCACATGTGGGAGTACTACACGCAGCTCGCGATCCGCCGCGGCGTGCAGCTCAAGCGCAACGCCGGCCCCAACCTCGGCCTGCCGGTCGAGACCATGGGCGAGGCCTACATGCGGTACTACCCGCAGGTCACGGACGTGCTGTCGTGAGCGCCGGCCGTTCCCTGACTGGCCCCGTCGGTCACATCATCGTCACCGACGTCGCTCGCGCCTCGAGCGAAACGGTGGATGCGCTTGCCGCGTTCGGCGCCGCGACCGTCCACGAGGCGATGGGTCGCGTCGGGTACGCGGGCCCCCGCATCCGGGCCATCCAACAGGGCACCGCGATCGCCGGGAGCGCCGTGACCGTGCTCGCCGCCCCCGGCGACAACCTGATGATCCACGCGGCCATCGAGCAGTCGCAGCCCGGCGACGTGATCGTCGTCGTGCCGAAGGCCGAGTCGCCGTACGGCTACATCGGCGACCTGATGGTGACGCAAATGCAGACGCGCGGCGTGCGCGGCTACGTCACGACCGGCGGCGTGCGCGACACGGCCGAGCTGCGCGAGATGGGATTCCCGGTGTGGACCGCCCACGTGTCGAGCGAAGGCACGGTCAAGGACTCCCCCGGCTCGGTCAACGTGCCCGTCGTGCTCGACGGCGTCGTCGTGAACCCGGGCGATGTCGTCGTCGCCGACGACGACGGCGTGACGATCGTGCCGCGCGAGCAGGCGGATGCTGCGTTGGCGGCGTCGCTGAAGCGCGTCGAGTGCGAGGCCGTCGACCGCGAGGCGTACGCGGGCGGCGAGCTGTCGATGGACCGCAAGAGCCTTCGCCCCGTCATGGAGGGCCTCGGCATCCGCACCATCACGCAGGCCGAGTACGAGGCCGAGCTGCATGGAGCATCCTCACCCTCATGACCGACGCCGACGGCATTCCGTGCCTGCTCATGCGCGGCGGCACGTCGAAGGGCGCGTTCTTCCTCCCGGAGGATCTACCCGCCGACGCCGACGCGCGCGACGATCTGCTGCTGCGCATCATGGGCACCCCTGATGCGAGGCAGATCGATGGCATCGGCGGCGCGACGACCCTCACCTCGAAGGTCGCGATCGTCTCGCCGAGCGCCGAGGCGGGCATCGACCTCGACTACCTGTTCTTGCAGCTGGGCGTCGACAAGCCGACCGTGTCGACGATGCAGACCTGCGGCAACATCCTCGCGGGTGTCGGTCCATTCGGGGTCGAACGGGGCCTCGTGGTGCCATCGCCGGATGCGTCGGAAACGACCATCCGCATCCGACTGATCAATACCGGTGACGTCGCAACGGCCCGCCTGCAGACACCGGGCGGGCGGATCACGTACGACGGCGATGCCGTCATCGACGGGGTTCCGGGCTCTGGCGCGCCCGTGGAGCTCACGGTCGAGCGCGCGTCGCCGCTACTTCCGACCGGCAGGGCGGTCGACGAGATCGAGGTCGGCGGGGGCGAGATCGACCGGGGCGAGGTCGGCGCCCTGCGCGAGCGCGTCACGCTCATCGACAACGGCATGCCGGTCGCGCTGCTGCGCGCCGACGACCTCGGGATCGACGGAGCCGAATCGCCAGACGAGCTCGAGGCGAACGCCGAGCTCGTCGCGCGCATCGAGCGCCTGCGGCTCGCCGTCGGCGAGCGATTCGGGCTCGGCGACGTGACCGAGCAGAGCGTGCCGAAGATGATCATCGTCTCGCCACCGCGCGGCGATGGCGAGATCACGGTGCGCGCGTTCATCCCTCACCGCGTGCACACGTCGATCGGCGTGCTCATGGCGGCGTCGGTCGCGGCGGCCGTGCGGATCCCCGGCACGGTTGCGGCCGAGGTCGCTGCCGGCGCGGCTGCGGAAGATTCGGGTGGTGACGCGGGAGATTGCGTCGTCGAGCATCCGGCAGGAACGCTCGCCACCAACGTGACGGTCGCGACGGACGCTTCCGGCGTGTGGCGAGGGGCATCGACCTCGACGCGAACGGCGCGCAAACTGTTCGACGGACGCGTCTTCGCGCGAGCGACGCACACCGACTGAGCGGCCGCACCCGCCGCCGCATCACCGATACGACCACGACCACGACGTCAGAGAGGACCATCGCATGGCCACCCCAGATCAGTTCGAGATCGCCCACTTGGGCGCAGTCGAACTCTTCACCCCGAAGTTCGAAGAGAGCCTGCACTTCTTCCGCGACCTGCTCGCGATGCGCGAGGTCGCCCGCATCGGCGACTCGGCGTACCTGCGCTGCTGGGACGAGTACCAGCTCTACACGATCAAGCTCACCGCGTCGGACACCAACGGCGTCGGCCGCACACTGTTCCGCGCCGCGAGCGAAGAGGCGCTGCAGCACAAGGTGCAGGCCATCGAGGCCGCCGGTCTCGGCCACGGCTGGCGCGACCCCGAGGTCGGCGTCGGCAGGTCGTACGAGTTCGAAGACCCGGACGGCCACCTCATGGCCATCTACTACGACACCGAGCGCTACGTTCCCGATGACGAGGACCGCCCGGCGCTGAAGAACCAGGCATCGAAGTTCCCCGGCTACGGCGTCAACGCCCGCCGCATCGACCACATCAACTACCTCGCCTCGGACGTCGACGCGAACGGCGAATTCTGGCGCGACGTGATGCGCTCGCGCGAGTCGGAGCGCGTGCGTCTCGAGAACGGCAAGATGGCGGCGTGGTGGTTCCGGTTCCACCAGAAGTCGTACGACGTCGTGTACTCGGACGACTGGTCGAAGCAGCGCGGCCGCTTTCACCACATCGCCTTCGCGCCGGACCCGCGCGAGGACATCCTCAAGGCCGCCGACATCATGCTCGAGAACGGCGTCTACATCGAGTACGGCCCCTACAAGCACGCCATCAACCAGACGTTCTTCCTGTACGTGTGGGAGCCAGGCGGCAACCGCATCGAGTTCGCGAACGCCGGCGCGCGCCTGCTCGCCGACCCGGACTGGCCGGTCGTCGAGTGGAGCCAGGCCGAGCGCGCCCGCGGCCAGGCGTGGGGCATGAAGACGCTCGCGACGTGCCACACGCACGGCACGCCGTACGTCGAGAACCAGGAGCAGATCGACCGCGACGCCCTCGAGGGCAAGCACTAGGGTCGGTCGGCTCGCTGCGCACGGAGCCCCGGGACCGATGGTCCCGGGGCTCCGTGCGTTGCGGGCGGCAGTCACGCGAGCGAACAGCGGCTACCCGGCGAACCCGGCGGACACTGCGAACGACAGGAACATGCCGATCACGACGGTGCCGAACAAGAACGCGAGCACCGAGTTGAGCGACGCGAGCACGCGCACGCGCGCGGCGACGAGCGTGAAGTCGGAACTGGCGTACGACGTCGCGTACTGCACCGCGACGTACACGAAGTCGCTCATGCGGCGCTCGTTCGCCCGCAGGTGCGCGCTCTCGGCGCGATCGCGCTCGCGGCCGGGCTCGCGCCCGGTGCCGGCCTCCGGCCGCTTCTCCGGGAACTCCACGGCGCCACGGAGTGCCCATTCGCGCAGGTAGGAGGTCGCGAAGCTCGTGACCATCATGAGCCAGCCGCCGACGAGCCCGGCAAGCGCCCCGACGATGAGCAGTGGGTCAGAGGTGAACTCGGGCGCGAGAACGAGCACCACGACGCTCGCGAGCGCAGCCAGCACAGTCGTGACCGGGAACGTGATCTCGTCGCCGCCCATCAGGTACAGCGAGACGCGCCGGCTTGCGCTGACCGCCGCAGAATCGGCCGCAACGCGCCGCAGTTCGTCGCCGCGGTAGCCGCGGAACACGACGAACGTCAGCACTGCGTAGGCGACGCCGTACACCAGCAGCACGGCACCGAGGAGGGCGAACATCGACGTGACGACCCCGGCGGCGGATCCCTGTGCATCCGAGGTGGTCGCGGACAGGCTTCGACCGGTGGCGTCG
>JBQDJW010000131.1:0-6798 GCA_052086425.1 Pseudoclavibacter sp.
CATGGTCGAGGGCTCCGAGATCCTCGAACGCCTGAGCGCCGAGTTCGACCTCGAGCCGGTCGAGACCCGCGGGGCCGCCCCCGCCGAGCGCTTCGTCGTGAACGGCGGCCCGCACACCGTCGGCGTCATCGCCTCGGTCACGGCGCCGTTCTGCGGCGCGTGCGACCGGGTGCGCCTCACGGCCGACGGGCAGATCCGCAACTGCCTCTTCGCGCACGGCGAGAGCGACCTGCTTCCACTGCTGCGCAGCGACGCCGACGACGACGCGATTGCCCGGATGCTCCGACTGAGCATCGCGGGCAAGCGCGCGGGACACGGCATCGACGACCCGGGCTTCTTGCAGCCCGACCGTCCGATGTCGGCGATCGGCGGGTAGCGCTCCCCTATACGACTGCTTTGCGCAGCGTGAAGTACGACCCGACGGCGAGCAGCACCGAAACCCCGAGGCCGGCGAGGGTGACGCCGAACGCACCGACGTCAGCGAACCACTCCCAGACCGCCAACCACGACTCGGTGCGCGTGATGACGAAGATCACGGCGACGAGCGCGAACGCGAGCACGACGGTGACGACCGTGAGCAGCAGCCAGCCGAAGCGCTTATAGACGGTTGCGCCCCAGAACCCGGCGACGAACAGCAGGAACGTCAGCGTGAAGTACGTCAGCCACGCGGAGAACCAGCTCGGTTCGAACAACCAGTCGAGGTATGCAATGCGCCCGTTCGTGCCATAGCCGCCGGTGAGCACCTCGATGCCGGCGACGATGATGAAGAGCGTCGCCATCATGGCCGAGGCGATCGCGCCGACGACGAGCGTGCCGAGGTAGAACTCGCGCCTGGTGACGCTGAGTGCCTGCGAGAACGGGAACGTGAGCGTCATCGCCTGCACACCGATGGCCGCGAAATACCAGAGCGGGGCCTGCGCGGCACCGGTCCACTTGATCTCGTCGCCCGGAATCATCGCGAAGATGATGAGACAAATCGCAATGGTCGCGCCGGTGATGAGGAGCGGCACCCACACGAGCGACTGGGTGTTGATGAGGTGCAGCCGGATCACGCGGAGGGCACGGGTGCCCCCGACGCGGGACGGGGTCCGAGGCGTTGCGTGGAGGTCGGTCACGGCGGTCATCGGAGGACTCCTTCCTCGAGGTTTTCGGCGTCGGCGTTCTTCACGTCGGCATCGTGCGCCCCGGATGACGCCGCGGCATTGCGCTGCGTGAGGCGGACGATGAGCTGCTGCAGCGGCACGGGCGCGAGCTCGAGCCCCTCGCCCGTCGCCGCTGCCCGGTCGCCCTCGCTCAATTGCCCGAGGAACGTCACGCTGGCGACGCTCCCGAGCGATTCGCGGTGCAGCACGTCGCGTCCGTTGGCGTATCGCTCGACACGGTCGGCCGCGCCGACGAGGTTGGTCGCCTGAGCGCGGGCGTCGTCGACCGACTGGTCCATGATGATGCGCCCCTGGTCGATGACGAGCACGTGCTCGAGCAGATTCGAGATCTCGTCGATCAGGTGGCTCGAGAGCAAGATGGTTCGCGGATGCTCGGAATAGTCCTCGAGCAAGCGGTCGTAGAACGTTTGGCGGGCGACCGCATCGAGCCCGAGGTACGGCTCGTCGAAGAAGGTGATCTCGGCCCGCGACGCGAGCCCGATGATCACGCCGACGGCCGACAGCTGACCGCGCGAGAGCTTGCCGATCGTCTTCTTCATCGGCAGCTGAAACGCGTCGGCGAGGTCATCGCAGAGGGCCTGGTCCCAATTGTCGAAGAAGAGTCGTGCCGAGCGGAACGCGATCCGCGCATTCGCCTCGTCGGGGTACTTCTGGCTCTCGCGCACGAAGCACATGCGTCGCAGCACTCGCGCGTTTTCGAACGGGTTCTCGCCGAACACGCGAACGGTGCCGTTCGTCGCGAAGTTCTGCGCGGTGAGTATCGACATCGCGGTCGTCTTGCCGGCGCCGTTGCGGCCGAGGAACCCGTAGATGCCGTTGCGTTCGACGTCGAAGCTGACGCCATCGAGGGCGGTGGCGTCCTTGTACCGCTTGGTCAGGTCACGGACGTGAATGACCGAGTCCATGGAAATTCCTTTCAGGTCGTCCCGGCGGCGTCGGCCTGCTCGCGGAGGAGCCTGGCCACGTCGTCCGCCACTTCGTCGGGTGAGAGGCCGAGGCGACGGGCCTCGGCGATCAGCGGGGCGATGTACGTGTCGACGAACTCGGCTCGTCGTTCGGCGAGCACCCGCTCGCGAGCGCCCGCGGCGACGAACATCCCGATGCCCCGGCGCTTGTACAGCACGCCCTTGTCGACGAGCATGTTCACCCCCTTCGCCGCGGTTGCGGGATTGAGTCGGTAGAAGCCGGCGAGCTCGTTCTTCGACGGAGCACGCGTTTCTTCGGCCAGCGTGCCGTCGACGATCTGGTCTTCGACGCGTTCGGCGATCTGCACAAAGAGCGGGCGGCCGTCGTCCATTACGCCTCCGCGCGTTCTGCTGTGGCGCCGGACGCCGCCGCCTGAGCGACATCACGCCAACCGCCGGTGTGGTTGATTACTCGACTAATCAACCACACCAGCACGACGAGGTCAACCCCTCGACACGATGACCTCGCCGGGGATCGGAGAACGCTCAGGGGCGCTTCAAGCTCGCTAGCCGCCTGCGAACGGCGGGAGCACGTCGAGCGTCTCGCCACCCGAGATCGGAACCTCCGGCCCGACCCGCTCGCCATCGAGCAGGAACGAGCAGCGGTCGAGCACGCGTCGCAGCTCGCCGCCGTACGTCGCCGCGAGCAGATCGATCACGGCGCCGACGGTGGCACCGCCACGGCTCGCGCCGCCTCCCGCGTCGACCGTGGTCTCTTCCGTCCCGGCGGCGTCCGCCGCTGCCGCGAACAACCTCACGGTGACGCGCGTCATGCTTGAGGGAACCACGCCGTCCGACGCAAAACCGTCCGAGATGGCGCCGCATGATGCCGCGCCGTCTCCCGTCACACCCTCTGCGGTCACGCCGCCCCGCCGTCGAGGTCGCCGCCGATGCCGGCGGAGTCGGCTTGCACGACCGTGTCACCATCTCCAGCCTCGGCGACGGCCACAGGTGCGTCACCGAGCTCGGCGACGGAAGCATCCGGGGCCCCTGGATCGCCAGCCGCAACTGTCGCTTCGGGCGCACCCGCATCCGCCGCATCCGCCGCATCCGCCGCATCCGCACCACTCTCGTCGCCGAGCTGCCACGCCGCGAGCGCGTCGGCGACAGCCCGCTGACCGTGCTCCGGCGAGGCGAGCTCGCCTCGGCCGAGCGCGAGCCCGATCATGAATGTCGAGACCGGGGCGCCAGGGCGCACGGCACCGTGCGAAACGTCACGGGCGACGTCGAGAATGATCTCGGTGGGAACGTCGCCGTCGGCGATGCCGAGACGCGGCGCGAGTTCAGTGATCCACGGTTCGAGTTCTGGCGGCATGTTGCTCATGGTTCCTCCGTCGACGCGTTGGGATATCAGGCGTTCCCGAGACTCTGTCGGTCGGCCTCAGATGCACAGCGACCCGGTGCCGAGGTGCACGAGAGCACCGTACGCGGCCACGTCGGCCGGCGAATCGATGTCCGGTGTGACGTCACCAGATACTGCGTGGCGCACGAGGTCGAGGCTGCCGAGGCGGTGGCGCAGGGAGTCGCCTGGCGCCGCGTCGGCGAGGGCCGCATTCAGTGCGTCGAGGCGGATTCGCGTGGCGAGCCACTGCTCACGGCCGTCTGCATCGACGAGCATGACACCATCTGGCGCCGCGTTATGAGGTGCCTCATCGCCTTGAGCGACACTGTCCGCCGTCGCAACATCGGCGCGATCGCCGGATGCTGCGGTCGGGGCGGCGATCGCGGCTCGGCTCGCGTCGTCGAGGGCGGCGACCACGCGCGCCGGGCGCACCAAGTCGCACGGCAGCACGTCGACGAGCGCCTCGCCGGGGACGCCCGCGTCAAGCAGCTCGGCGACGCCCGCCGCGACGGCGACCGCGGGGCCGCCGAAGCGCTCGCCCTCGATCGCAACGCGCACGATGTCGCGGCGCGCGTCGTCGCCGACGGTTCCTCCGCCGGGCGACGCGGGGTCGTCTCGCAGTGCGGAGACGACGTGGTCCGCGGGCCCGACAACGGCGATGCTCGTGCGCGCGCGCTCGATCAACGCGCCGATCACCCGCGCGAGCGCGGGGCGACCCTGGATGCGCATGAGGGCCTTCGAGGTGCCGCCCAGCCGCTTTGCGCGGCCGCCGGCCAGCACGATCGACGCGAGCGGAGCATCCTTGTCATCGCCGAGGTCGGCCGAGCGTTCGGCCGAGCCATCGACCGAGCCATCGACGACCGCACTGCCTGCAAGCGTCTCGCCGGTGGACATCGAGCCGCCAGGCGCACCGCGATCCGGCACGTCGCCGCCAGGCACGTCGCCGCCAGACACACCGGCGCCCGGCAAACCCGCGCTCGGCGTGTCGCCTCCTGCGATCTCGCCCTCGGGCTTGCCGTCGTCAATCATCGCGCCGCCAGGTTCCGCTTTTGCCGCCCGTCTTCTCGACGAGCTCAACGCGCTCGATCGCGACCGACTTGTCGATGCCCTTGACCATGTCGACGACGGAGAGGGCCGCGATCGACACGGCGGTGAGCGCTTCCATCTCGACGCCAGTGCGATCGGCGGTGCGCACTGTGGCGGTCAGTTCGACGCCGCCGCCGACGAGTTCGACGTCGACGGTCGCGCCGTGCACGCCGATGATGTGCGCGAGGGGCAGCAGTTCGGCCGTGCGCTTGGCCCCCGAAATGCCCGCAATGCGGGCGAGCGCGAACACGTCGCCCTTCGGCGTCGTGCCGTCGCGGAGCGCGGCCATGACCTCGGGGCCGCAGGCGACGCGGCCACGAGCCGTCGCCGAGCGCACCGTCGGCTGCTTCTCGGTCACGTCGACCATGCGCACGCGCCCCGCCTGGTCGAGGTGAGTGAACGGGGTCGTTTGTGGTGTCGTCACGGGAGAACCTTCCAGATCGTGAGGTCGTCGCCGACGCGCACCTCGTCGACGTTCGCCGGGACGATCGCGAGCGCCTCGGCCCGCGCGAGTCTGGCGACCAGGTGCGACCCAGATCCCCTCGTGGTCGCCGGGGCGACAGAGGGACGGCCGGCGTCGTCGATGCCGAGCACACGAACCGGCATGATCTGCAGGCGGCCGCGCGGACAGCGCCAGCCCTCTGCCGCGACGGCGGGGCCGGCGTCGTGGGGGTTGCCGTCGGTGCCGGTCAGGCCGGGCTCGCCTGCGAGTGCGCGCAGCGAGGGGTGAACAAACGCCGCGAAGCTCGCGAACACGCTGACGGGATTGCCCGGCAGACAGAACACGAGGGGGCCAGGGGTGGCGCCTGACTGATCCGCGCCGGATTCCGGGGGCGCGAGCCGGCCGAATCCTTGCGGCTTGCCCGGCTGCATAGCGACCTTCGTGAATGCAACGCCCTGCGCCTGGAGCGCGAGCCGCACGACGTCGAACGCGCCGACGCTCACGCCGCCGGTCGTGATGACGACGTCGACATCGGCGGCGAGCGCTCGCAGCGATGCGAGGAATGCCTCGGGATCGTCGCCCGCGCGATCGATTCGCGCGACCTCGGCACCCGCCTGCTCGACGAGGCCCGCGAGGAGCGGGCTGTTGCTGTCGTGGATCTGGCCGCGGCCGAGCGGTGCGCCCGGCCGCACGAGTTCGTCGCCCGTCGACACGATCGCGACGCGAGGACGCGGCACGACGGACGCCTCGGCGAGGCCGGCGGCGATCGCGGCCGAGATCGCTCGCGCACCGAGCGGCGTGCCTGCGGCGACGACGAGCTCGCCGGCCTCGAGGTCTTCTCCGCGGTGCCGGATGTGCGCATCCGGTTTCGGCTCGATCGTCACGTCGATCGCGGTGGGCGCCTGCGCGGTGACGTCGGTTCCGAGCGTCGTCGCTTCGAGCGGCACGATCGCGTCGGCGTCGGTGGGGACGGCGGCGCCGGTCATGATGCGCGCGCACTCCCCTGCGGCGATCGACGGGTCGTCGCCGCTTCCCGCCGGGATGTCTGCGACGACGCGCAGCCGAACAGGAGCATCCCGGCTCGCACCTTCGACGTCGGCGCGGCGCACTGCGTAGCCGTCCATGGCCGAGTTGTCGACCGACGGCAGCGCGTGCGTCGAGACGAGGTCGGCCGCAAGGCGAAGCCCCCTGGCTCCGGTGAGCGAAACTCCGACGGGGGCGAGCGGTGCGCTCTCGGCGAGCACGCCCGCGAGGTGGTCGGCGAGCGATACGAGATCAGCCATGCAAGTTCGCCCCTTCCGGTGCTGCCCCGGACGATGCCGGCTCGGACGGCGCCGCTCCGGCTGGCGCCGCCCCGGATGCGGCCGCACCCCGGAGCCCCGCGGTGCCCTCGTCGAGCACGGCGACGCCCGGCACTCCGGCTGCGCGGAGCATTGCGGCAGCGTGACGCGCGCGGGGGCCGAACTCGCAGGCGACGACCACGCGGCTCGCCCGCTCGATCGAGCGGGGCAGGTCGCCGGCGTCGATCGCGCTCGCGAGCGACTCGAGCGGCGTACGTTCGAGCTCGATGAGTTCGAGCCCCGGCGGCGGCCACGGCAAGTCGCCCGCGGCCTGGCCGCGCCCGTCGACGAGCACTCCGCCGAGCGGAGCGGCGACCATCTCGCCGATGGTCGTGAGGCGCGAGCGCAGCTCTCCCGCGGCAGCGCGGCTCGGCTGCGGGATCGGACGTGTGACGGGCGCCCCGCGCGACGACGAACGACCGACCCGCACCGTTGGCTCGCCGACACCGGCGGCCGGTCG
>JBQDJW010000132.1:0-2959 GCA_052086425.1 Pseudoclavibacter sp.
CCCGCGAGGTCGTCACGCCACCGCGTTCGCGCCGCGACCCCGTGCGCGTGCACGCGATCGACGTCGACGCGAGCACGGTCACGCTCGCGCGGACAACCGAGTCGGAGGCGCCGGGCACTTACACGCTCGTCTATGCCGGCGGCGAGGGCAGTTGCCGCATCGGCGAGGTTCTCGACGAGAGCGACCGCACCGTCACGCGTCGGTTCGCCGACGAGACCGGGGTGCCGCTTCGCGAGCAGCGGTTCGTTCGGCTGTCGTCGGCCCCCGAGCGGACCATCGACGACGTCGGCGTCCCCTGGCGCGAAACGTGGGTGAGCACTGAGCTCGGCGAGGCGCCCGCGTGGGCGTTCGAGGCCGAAGGGTCTCGCGATTGGGCCATTCACGTGCACGGGCGCGGCGCCGTGCTCACCGAGCCGCTGCGCTCGGTGAGGCTGCTGCGCGACGAGGGGTGGAACTCGCTCGTCATCTCGTACCGAAACGACCTCGCCGCCCCCGCGTCGCCAGACGGCAAGTTCGGGCTCGGCGCGACCGAGAGCCGCGACGTCGCGGCCGCTATCGAGTGGGCGATCGCCCACGGCGCCGAGCGGCTGCTGCTCGTCGGCTGGTCGATGGGCGGCGCGACCGTCATGCAGGCGCTCTTGAACTCGCCGGTGCGCGACCGAATCGCGGGGGTCGTGCTCGAATCGCCCGTCGTCAGTTGGCGCGCGACCCTCGCGCTGCAGGGGCGGCAGGTGAACCTTCCCGGCGTCGTCATCCGTCTCGCCACCGAGCTGCTCTCCTCGCGGCTCGCGCGAGCGCTCGTCGGGCTGGATGCGCCGATTCCGATCGACGACATGGAGCTGCTTGCGCGCGCGGGCGAGCTTCGCGAGCCCATCCTGCTGATCCACTCGATCGGCGACACGGTCGTTCCGTACCTGCCGAGCGCGCGCCTCGCCGCGCTGCGGCCAGACCTGGTGACGTACGAGCAGTTCGAGCGCGCGCGGCACGTGCGCAGCTGGAACGTGGACGCGCCGCGGTGGGAGCGCGCCGTGAGGACGTGGGTTCGTCAGCTCGGGCGGCCGGAGGAAACCGAGGCAGGCGCAGACTCGCCCGCCTCGTCGGCGGATCCAGCGGCCCCGGCGATGGCGACGAGCCGGAAGTAGACGAAGCCGAGGTCGTCGGCCGCGATGAGCGCCCGACGGAACCGCCCCCCGCCGGTCGAGCCCGGCAGCGACGGGGCGTCGTCGGGCCCGAACACCGGCGCCTGCGTGAGGCAGACCTCGTCGATCGCGCCAGCGTCGAGGAACTGGCCGATCAGGCTCGCGCCGCCCTCGACGACGGGTCGCTCGATACCCGTGGAGCGGCACCACGCCGTGATGCCCCGCGCGGTCACGCGCCCGCCCTCCGGGTGATGCACGGATGCTCCAGGCAGCGTGCGCGCGACCGCCGCGGCTGCGTTCGGCGGGCAGACGACCGTGACCCGCTGCTCGACGGTCTCGGGTGAGAGGCGATGACCGCTCAGGTCTCCCGAGTTCGAGACGATCACGACGCGCATGCCGCCCGTCGCCATGCGCTCCTGCCGTGCCGTGTTCGCGCCGACGATGATCGCGTCGCTCGTGGCCCGGATGCGCTTCAGGATCGCCCGGTCGGCGCGATTCGAGATCGAGTCGCTCGTGCCGTCCGGCCCCGCCGTCTTCGCGTTGAGCGTTCCGAGCATGTTCATGCGCACCCACGGTCCCGGCGGCGGCGCGTACAGGCGCTCGATGGCGTCGGCGGCGTGGTCGCTCGCGAGGTCGATGGTCGAGCCGGGTGCCGGAACCGAGGACTGCGCATCGACGTGGTGCGCATCGGTTTCGAGGTCGGCAACCGCATCTGAAGCGGCGTGCCGATCGAGGCCACGGTCGTCGCGCCAGAGCACGCGCAGTTCGCGGGGGGAGGGCTGCCGCACCGCTAGTCGACCTGCCCGGCCCGACCGGCCTGCGCCGCCGCCCGCTCGTCGAGTCGGAGCTGCGCCTGCCGCTTCGCGCGCGCGAGCATGCCGACCATGCCGCGGAGGCGGAGCGGTGAGACGAGCTCGGTCAACCCGAGCGAGAACGGCATGTCGCTGTCGATCGCGCGCAGCGTCTCGACGTGAATGCCCTCCACGCCCTGCTGCAGGATCGACGCGAACCCGCGGGTGGTCGGCGCCTCGGCAGGTGCCGTCGCGAAGACGTGCACGATGTCGGCGTCGTCGACCTCGACGAAGAGGAACACGGGCGACTGGCACTCGAGCACCCGCTCGAGCAGGTCGGGGTGATCGGCGTACTTCGCGGGCAGGTCTGGCAGCTCGTTCGCGAACTCGAGCAGGAGCGTCAGCCGCTCCGACGACGGGAGGGCGTGAAAGTCGTCGCGGATCTCGGCGAGCGCGGCCGGCAGCGCGGCGCCGTCCTGGCCTGCGCCCGCAGCGTCGCTTCCAGCCGAGCCGCCGCCGGGCGCAGAGGTCGCGCCGCTCACGCGGGAACCTCGCCGCGTTCCGCCCCCTTCACGACCGGTGCACCGACGAGGCTGCCCCACTCGGTCCACGAGCCGTCGTAGTTGCGGGCGTTCTCGACGCCGAGCAGGTGGTGCAGCGCGAACCACGTGTGACTCGAGCGCTCGCCGATCCGGCAGTACGCGACGACCGGACCGGCGGGGTCGACGCCTGCACCGCCATCGTCGGCGCCGCCGAAGTACAGGGCCTCCAACTCGGCGCGCGTGCGGTATCGACCGTCGTCGGCCACCGCCTTGCCCCACGGCACCGACGCCGCCGAGGGAATGTGCCCAGCCCGGAGCGCCCCCTCCTCGGGGTATGCGGGAGCGGTCGTGCGCTCGCCCGAGTACTCCTCGGGGCTGCGCACGTCGACGAGGGGCTTGCCGAGATGGGCGACGACGTCGTCGCGGTACGCGCGGTACGTCGCGTCGTCGCGCTCGACGACGGGGTACTCTGTCGCCTCGCGCTGCG
>JBQDJW010000132.1:2969-6781 GCA_052086425.1 Pseudoclavibacter sp.
GGCTTCTCGGTGGTCAACTCGCGCCCCTCGGCGATCCACGCGTCGCGTCCGCCGTCCATGAGGCGCACGTCCTCGTGGCCGAACAGCGTCGCGATCCAGAGCGCGTACGCCGCCCACCAGTTGTTCTTGTCGCCGTAGATGACGAGCGTGTCGTCGCGGGAGATGCCGCGCTCGCGCATGAGCCGGGCCCAGCCCTCGCCGTCGACGAAGTCGCGAGTCACGGGGTCGTTGAGATCGACGTGCCAGTCGAGCTTGATCGCACCGGGGAGGTGCCCGACCTCGTACAGCAGCACGTCTTCATCGGACTCGATGATCGCGAGGCCGGGTTCGCCGAGGTGCGCCGCCACCCAGTCGGTCGTGACGAGGCGCTCGGGGTGGGCGTACTCGGCGAAGCGGGGATCGCTGTCGAATTCGACGGGCATGACGGCTCCTTCAGTGGCGGTTCTCGCGCGGTCAGCGCGTGGTCTCCATCCTAGGAACATCGGACGACATCCAAGGCTTCCCGGCCGGGCTACGCTTATGGCTGCCGGCACCGGACCACGCTCGTGTTCCCGCACACCCGGCCATGAGCATCCGGCCGCCCGCCGATTTCGCCCGCGGCGATCGACGGCCGCGAACGTGAAGGATTTGCATGAGCAACGGTCGCATCGTCCACCTCGCCGAACGCGTGCCAGAGGTCACCGCCGAGGAGATGGTTCGAGCGCTCGTGCCCCCTCGGCAGTTCGACGACGCCCGATTCGAGACGTACCGCCCCGACGACGCGTATCCGTCGCAGGCAGAGGCGGTCGTCGCCGGTCGCCGGTTCACCGGTCAGCGCGTCGACGCGCCGGGCACGGCCGCGGGCAAGGGCTTCTTCGCGCGCTTCAAGCCGCAGCCCGCCGTCAAGCCTGGCATCTACCTCGACGGCGGGTTCGGCGTTGGCAAGACCCACCTGCTCGCGTCGATCTGGCACGCCTACCCCGGCCGCAAGTACTTCGGCACGTTCATCGAATACACGGCGCTCATCGGCGCGCTCGGCTTCAACGAGACCGTGCGAACGCTCCGCGGCACGAAGCTGATCGCGATCGACGAGTTCGAGCTCGACGATCCCGGCGACACGATGATGATGTCGAAGCTGCTCGGCGAACTCGTCGAGACCGGCACCGCGGTCGCCGCGACGAGCAACACCCCGCCGAACGCGCTCGGCGAAGGCCGGTTCGCCGCCCAGGACTTCCTGCGCGAGATCACGAAGCTCGCCGACGTGTTCGAGACCATGCGCATCGACGGCACCGACTACCGCCGCCGCACGATCGAGGGCCACGCGCAGGTCACACCGCCCGAGGCCATCGAACGCGAGGTCTCGGCCCGCGTCGACGGCGGCCAGGTCGTCGCCCACGACCACTTCGGCGAGCTCATCCGCCACCTCGCGCGCGTGCACCCGTCGAAGTACGTGCGCCTCGTCGACGGCATCGACGCACTCGCCCTCGACGACGTCTACGAGCTCACCGACCAAGCCGACGCGCTGCGGTTCGTCGCGTTCATCGACCGCATCTACGACGCCCAGATCCCGGTCATCGCCTCTGGAACGGCCATCGACGAGATCTTCGGCGGCGGGATGCTCGACGGCGGATACCGCAAGAAATACTTGCGCTGCGTCTCGCGCCTGATCGCCTCGACGGCCGCGGCGGCGGACTCCCGCGCCGCGATCTGAAGCGCGCCCGCAGCTGGAGACACGCTCCGAGCATCCGGACTCCCACCCCCGCGAAACGTGCACGTAACGCCGGGGCAGCATCGAAACATGCTCGAAACGCCACCGCAGCGTAGATGACACCGCAGCAACGTTGACTCCTCGGCAACGGATTCGCGTCACGACAACGCCACCCCCGTGGCACCGCGGATCCCGAGAGGATCATCATGGATACAGGTGGTATGGCCTGGCTGTTGATCAGCGCGGCCCTGGTCTTGCTCATGACGCCCGGTCTCGCGTTCTTCTACGGCGGCATGGTCAAGGAGAAGAGCGTCATCTCGATGATGATGTTGAGCTTCGGCTCGCTCGGGCTCGTGATCGTGCTGTGGATTTTGTACGGCAGCAGCATGTCGTCCGTACCGGGAGACTCGTTCTTCGAGTTCGCCGGCAACCCGTTCGCCGACTTCGCCATGGTGGAGCTCGTCAATGACAACGAGGGCCTCGCCAGCTCGGCGTTCGGCGCGACGTTCGCCATCATCACGACGGCGCTCATCTCTGGCGCGATCGCCGACCGCGCGAAGTTCAGCTCGTGGATGATCTTCGCGGGCGTCTTCGCCACGCTCGTCTACTTCCCCGTCGCCGCCTGGGTCTGGGGCGGCGGCTGGATCATGCAGCTCGGCGCCGCGATGGGCTTCGAGGGCATCGAGGTCATCGACTTCGCCGGCGGCACCGCCGTGCACATCAACGCGGGTGCGGCGGCGCTCGCCCTCGCGATCGTGCTCGGCCGTCGCCACGGCTTCGAGAAGGGCATCCTCAAGCCGCACAACGTTCCGCTCGTCCTCATCGGCACGGCGCTGCTGTGGTTCGGCTGGTTCGGCTTCAACGTCGGCGCAGAGGGCACCGGCGACCTCGTCGAGGGCATTTCCGGTCTGATCTTCATCAACACGATGGCGGCCCCTGCTGCCGGCATCATCGGCTGGATCATCGTCGAGCGCATCCGCAACGGCCGCCCGACGTCGATCGGTGCCGCATCCGGCGCCATCGCGGGCCTCGTCGCCATCACGCCGGCGTGCGCCGTGCTCTCGCCCGGCTGGGCGCTGCTGCTCGGCCTCGTCTCGGGCACGCTGTGCAGCCTCGCCGGCGACCTGAAGTTCAAGCTCGGTTTCGACGACTCGCTCGACGTGGTCGGCCTGCACCTCGTTGGCGGCCTCATCGGCTCGATCTTCCCTGGCCTGTTCGCCTTCAATACCGGCCTGTTCACCGGTGGCGACGCCCGTCAGCTGCTCGTCCAGGTGATCGCAGCGGTCGCGGTGCTCGTCTACTCCTTCGTGGTGTCGTTCATCATCGCGTGGCTCATCCAAAAGACCGTCGGATTCCGCATCCGGCACGAAGACGAGGTTGCGGGCGTTGACGTGGTCGTGCACGGCGAGACCGGGTATGCGTTGGCGCGATAGCACGAGACCTGCTTCGCGCTCGCGGATTCCGTGAGCCCGCCTCCTCAGCATCGGGGGCCATTCATCCGGCTAGCCTGGGCGAATGGCCCCCGATGTCATTGCCGCGATCATCGCAGGCGTCCTTGCCCTTGTCGGCTTCCTCGGCATCATCATTCCCGTGCTGCCCGGCTCGATCACGATCGTGGTCGGGCTGCTCGTGTGGGCGATCTTCGGCGGCTCATGGTGGTCGTGGGGCGCGCTCATCGTTGCGGGCATCCCGCTGCTGATCGGCATGATCAGCGGGTGGATCCTCACGAAGCGTGGTCTCGACCGGCGCGAGATCCCGAACTGGCCGATCATCATCGCCGCGGTTGCCGGCCTCGTCGGCTTCTTCGTCATCCCAGTGCTCGGTCTCCCGATCGGATTCGTCGTCGGCCTCGTCATCGCCGAGTACTTCCGGCTCGACGACTGGCGCAAGGCGCTCGACACCTCGTGGATCGCGATCAAGTCGCTCGGCATCGGGATGCTCATCGAGCTCGCGTGCGCACTGTTCGGCATGCTCGTGCTCGCCATCTCGATCATCATGCATTTCGCCACCGGGTCGTGAGCGGCGCGGAGGCGCCCGCGCGTTTGGATTAGGCTGTTCTGGTGGCGCAACGCCCGTCGGTGACGGTGCGGGATGCGCGCCCGACGAGCAATTCCGGCACCCCATT
>JBQDJW010000133.1:0-4496 GCA_052086425.1 Pseudoclavibacter sp.
CATCTCGCCGAGGTGGAACAGCACCGTGACGAGGTCGCCGGGGCTCGCGTCGATCTTCTCCGCGAAATCGGCGATGGACGCGCCGCGCCGCAGGCGGACCTTGGTGTCACCAGAGCCGCGGGGAACCTTGACGCCGCCGATCGACGGTGCCTCCCGCATCTCGAACTCTGCCCGCTTTGTCCGCTTGGACTTCCGGGCCCTCGACTTGCCGCCGCCGCGACCGAACGCACCTGCGGTGCCTCCGCGACCGCGACCGCCGCCACCTGGACGCGAAGGACCGCCGGCGGGCCGGGCGAAACCGCCACCGGCGCCACCGGGGCGACCGGCCCCGCCACCGGCACCACCCGGGCGACCGCCGCCGCCTGGGCGACCGCCGCCTGCCGGGCGAGCACCTGGGAGCACGCGCGGCTGACCCGGACGAGGCGGCTGCATGCCCCGACCCGGCGCTTGCGGGCGCGGTGCCTGCGGGCGCGGCCCGCCCTGGCCCGGGCCGCCCTGGCCCTGGCCGCGCATGCCCTGCGAACCGTACGGGTTGTTCCCTGGACGGGGCGAACGCCCCATGCCCTGGCTCGATGCGAAGGGGTTGTTGCCCGGACGCGGACCGCGTGGGCGCGGAATCGCGTCGGCGGGCGTCGGAGCGCCTGGCTTCGGCGTGCCGCCGGGCTTCGGTGCACCACCGGGCTTCGGCGCGCCCTCACCCGACGTTGCGGGCGTCGGCGCGTCCGCGCTCTGGCCGAGCTTGCCGCCGTCGGCGTTCGGGCCCTGCGGCTTCGTTCCCGGCTTCGGCGCCTCGGCGCGCTGGTCGTTCGCCGCGCGCGGCGGCTGAGGGTCCTGCTGCTGGGGGCGAGCTGCGCGGTCGTCGGCCTGGCGGTCGCTGCCGCCCTGGCGCGAATCTGCCGGCTTCTCCGTCACGGCATCCGCACCGGGCTCCGCCTGCTGACCGGGGCGGGCCTGCTGACCCGGCCGCGCCTGCTGACCTGGCCGCGGCTGCTGGCCGGGCGTGCCCGGCTTCGGGCCGCGGCTCTGGCCGGAATTCGGGCCCGCCTGCCCGGGCTTCGGCCCCGGCTGCCCGGGACGCGGCGCGGGCTTGCCTGCGCCTTGCGTCGAACCCGCGCCGGACTTCTCGCCCGGGCTCTTCAGTGCTTCACGCAGGCGTCGAGCCACAGGGGGCTCGACGCTCGACGACGCGCTCTTCACGAACTCCCCCATGTCCTGGAGGGTCTTCAGCGCTGTCTTCGAGTCGACGCCCATCTCGGCGGCGATCTCATGTACGCGTGGTTTTGCCACAATGCTCCTGTCTCGAGGTCCACCCCTCGTTCAGGAGTGGACCGTCAGTCGATGAAGTGCCTCATTCTGAGCCACTCATGAGTTGTCCATAGTCCGATCAGCCTTTTCGTTTCGGGCCGCCGTTTGGTCGGCGGCCAGCTGGTGTACAAGGTCACGCACGCCGTCTTCGTTCGACACAGCGCATCGCAGCGCGCGCCCGAAAGCGCGCCGCGCGAGCGCCGGTTCGATGCAATCGACCAGTGGATGCACCCACGCGCCGCGGCCGGGCTGACGCGCCGAGCCATCGACGAGAAGCCTGCCATCACGGCTGACAATTCGGAGGAGTTGCGACCGTTCGGCGTGCGAACGGCATCCGATGCACGTTCGTACCTGGGACATAGTACTCCCCGTCAGCGCGTCGTGCCGCCAGGCTCGTCGTCTTCCAGGATCGAGTCGGGCTGAATATCGATTCGCGCACCGGTCAGTTTGGCCGCAAGGCGGGCGTTTTGGCCCTCCTTGCCGATGGCGAGCGACAACTGGAAATCGGGAACGAGCGCCCGGACCGCCTTGGTTGCGCGGTCGAGCACGAACGCGCTCGACACCTTCGCGGGGCTCAGCGCATTCGCGACGAACGTCGGCAGGTCTGCCGAGTAGTCGACGATGTCGATCTTCTCGGCGCCGAGCTCGTTCGTCACCGCGCGAACGCGCGCGCCGAGCTCGCCGATGCACGCGCCCTTGGCGTTGATGCCCTCCTGCGTCGCGCGCACGGCGATCTTCGTGCGGTGACCGGCTTCGCGGGCCAGCGACACGATCTCGACGACTCCGCTCGCGATTTCGGGCACTTCGAGGGCGAACAACTTTCGCACGAGCGACGGATGGGTGCGCGACACGGTAATCTGCGGCCCGCGACTGCCTCGCTCGACCTTCGTGACGAACACGCGGATGCGCTTGCCGTGCGAGTAGTCCTCGCCGCCGACCTGCTCGTCCGGCGGGAGAATCGCCTCGACCGTGCCGAGGTCGACGTGGATCATGCGCGGGTTCGGACCCTGCTGAATCGTTCCGGCGACGATGTCGCCCTCGCGGCCGCGGAATTCGCCGAGCACCCGATCGTCACCGATGTCGCGCATCCGCTGCGTGATGACCTGCTTCGCGGCGAACGCGGCGATTCGGCCGAAGTCGTCGGGGTGCAGACTCGCCTCTCCGATGACGTTGCCGTCCTCGTCGCGCTCCGGCACGAAGATGTTCACTTCGCCGGTCTTCCGGTCGAGATGAACGCGCGAGCCCTCGGCGACCGACTCGCCACCGAGTTCCTGGGTCTGGTGCTTGTCGTAGGCCGTGAGAATGGCCTGCTCAAGAATCGTGATGAGTTCCTCGAACGGAATCTCACGCTCTCGCTCGAGCAAGCGGATGGCGGTGAGATCGATCTTCATGTCGCTCCTCTATTCAGCTGAAGCGATGAGTTTAGCCCACGTCGGCGGCGTGCGTCCGTGCACGCCGCCGCCCCCGTGCGTTCCCTAGCCGCGTGTCGAGATGCGCGCGGCGCGGCGCTCGACGAGCGTCGCGACCGCGTCGTCGGCGGCCAGAGGTTCCCGTTCGTTGGTGCGGCGATCCCACAGTTCGACGCGTCCGTCGGCGGCGTCGCGACCCGCGATGATGATCCACGGCACGCCGAGAAGCTCGGCGTCACCGAACTTCACCCCAGGCGACACCTTCGGCCGGTCGTCGACGAGCACCTCGAGCCCGGTTGCCTCGGCTTCGGCCGCGAGCCGCTCTGCGAGTGCGAGCGGCACGTCGCCCTTGCCCGTCGCCACGATCTGCACGTCGTACGGCGCGATCGATTCTGGCCAGAGCAGGCCGCGCTCGTCGTGACTCGCCTCGGCGACGAGCGCGAGGTTCCTCGTAATGCCGATTCCGTACGACCCCATCGTCGCCGTCACGAGCTTGCCGTTCTGGTCGAGCACCTGCAGCCCGAGCGCCTCGGCGTACTTTCGGCCGAGCTGGAAGACGTGACCGATCTCGGTGCCTCGCGCGGTTCGGATCGGGCCAGAACCATCCGGTGCCGGGTCGCCGTCGCGAACCTCCGCCGCCTCGACCCTGCCGTCGGCGACGAAGTCGCGACCGACCGTGACCGAGTGTGCGTGCACCTCGTGCCGATTCGCACCGGTGATCCAGGCGCTCCCCTCCGCGATCGCGGCGTCGAGGTAGTACGGGATCTTGCCGGGCGAGGACTCGCCGAGTACTGGACCTGCCGCGGACCACGGCCCGATGTAGCCGCGGACGAGGGACGGATGCTTCGCGAAGTCCTCGTCGCCGGCCGGCTCGACCTCGTTGCCGGGGAACGATGTCTCGACGCGCTTGAGGTCGGCTGCCCGGTCACCGGGTACCCCGATCACGACGACGCGGCGTTCACCCGCCCCGTCGATGAGCGCGAGCACGACGTTCTTGAGCGTGTCGGCGGCCGTCCACGCGCGTCCGTCCGCGCGCGGCACGACGCGGTTGCTGTGCTCCACGAGCGTGTCGATCGTCGGCGTGTCGGGCGAGTCGAACTCGGTCGGCTCCGGCACATCGCCGACGTCGAGCGGCTCCGGGCGAGTCGACGTGTACGCCTCGACGTTCGCAGCGTGGCCGCTCGGAGCGATGACGAACGTGTCCTCCCCGACGGGCGTCGGGTGCATGAACTCCTCGCTCTTCGAGCCGCCCATCGCGCCGGCGTCCGCGTCGACGATCACGTACTCGAGCCCGAGCTTCGCGAAGATCCGCTCGTATGCGTCGCGCTGCGCCTGGTAACTCGAGGCGAGCCCGTCCTCGTCGATGTCGAACGAGTACGCATCCTTCATCGTGAACTCGCGGCCGCGCAGGAGCCCTGCCCGCGGCCTGGCCTCGTCGCGATACTTGTCCTGGATCTGATAGATCGACAGGGGCAAGTCCTTGTACGACGAGCAGAGATCCTTGACGAGCAGCGTGAACGCCTCTTCGTGCGTCGGCGCCAGCACGTACGGGGCGCTCTTGCGGTCGTCGAGCCGAAACATCGCGTCGCCGAAATCGGACAGGCGCCCGCTTCGCTCATAGACCTCGGCGGGGAGCAGCCCCGGGAACGCGACCTCCTGCGAACCGGCCTTCGCCATCTCCTCCCGGACGATGGCCTCGACGCGGCGCTTGACGCGCAGCCCGAGGGGCAGCCAGGCGAAGATGCCCGGGGCCTGCCTTCTGATGTATCCGGCGCGGACGAG
>JBQDJW010000133.1:4506-6765 GCA_052086425.1 Pseudoclavibacter sp.
CGGAGCGTGCGGACAAAAAGGTGCGAGAGGCGTTCGATCACCAGGCCATGCTAGTCAGCTCCGCGACGGGCGACGCGCACATCACCACGGCTTGTCGGTGCCGCCGCCCCCGCCGCCCTGCTCGTTCTCCTCGTCGATGCCGTCCTGGCGGTCGTCCTGATTCTCCTCGAGCTGGTTGCCGAGCTCGTCGATGTCGCCCTCGTCGGCCTCGCCGGTGTCCGACGGATCATCGGACGGATCTTCGCTCTCATCGCCCTCGTCCGGCGCCTCCGGCGGATTGAGCTTCTCCTCGAGCCGCTGGTGCGTCTCCGACATGGGCACGGCCGAGGTGGAGTCCGGGCACTCGGCTGGTGCCTGCGAGAGGACCGCCAGCCCCTGCTGCCACGCCTCGGTTGCGGCCGCCTGGTCGCCGCCCTGCGCATGCGTGTCACCGATCCGCTCGATGGCGATCGCGAGGTTCGAGCGGATCGGGCATTCGTCCGCCCCGCTCGCGAGCGGCAGCGCCGCCTCGAGCTCCACCCTGGCATTGTCGTAGAGCCCGAGCTGCAGGTAGACGGTGCCCGTGTTGTACGGCGCCTTCCAACGCTCGACGAGGTTCAGGAACTTCTGTTGCTGGGCCGAGTTCAGTGCGCCCTCGTAGTCGGCGATCTCGTAGGCCGCGACCGTCCGGTTCGCGATCACCGTCATCGAGATCAGCTTCGCCGAGACGAGCAGCAGCACGATGGCGAGCGGAATTCCGAGCAGCATGAGCCGCTTGCGCCGCTGACGCATCTTCCTCAGGTACGCCCGCCGCTCGGCCGCCGGGTCTCGCCGCTCTGTGAGATCGCCCGACGCTTGCGGCACCGCGATTCCGTCTCCCGTCGCGGCCCGCGCATCTGTCGTTTCAGTCGTCGACATCGGTCACTCCTCTCGCACCTCGCAGTTCGGCGATGCCTCGCACATTGATCCACACTTCGCGCAACATGAGCGCGAATGCGGCGATGGCGAAGATCCAGTACAGGTCGAACGCCGTCTCGACGTCGGCCCCGCCCGTTCCCGCTTCGACCTGCACGTCGGCGGGTTCGGGCGATGAATCGGGCGTCCGCAGCTGGAGCCCGACGCCCAGCTCGTTGGCGATATTCGTCAGGTTCCCCTCGTCGATGACCGAGACCGCCGTCTCACCGCCTGCCGTGGTGATGTACTCGGGCTCCTCGTCGGTGAATCCGGGAAGCGTCTCAAGCATCGGACCGCCTTCTGCGGTGCCGTACCCGAACACCGCTCCGCCGTCGGTCTTTCCGCCCGCCTGGTCGAACGAATCCGGCGACTCGCTGCTGGTCTGCTCCCCGTCGCCGAAGTAGTACACGACTCGCGCGCGGTCGGGCCCCTGCTCCTGCGCGTCACCCAGCACCTGGTTGACGAGCCCGTTCGCAACCGTCACCGACGACCCGCCCGAGTACATCGTGATCTCGGGCCGGAGATTGTCGACGATCGATTGCAGCGCCGTCGCGTCGTTGGTGAACGGAAGTCGACGAACCGCCTTCGAGTCGAACGTGATGAGTGAGAAACGGGCGCCGCTGTGCGCGAGCGCGATCTCGGCGACGTCGGCCTTGACCCCGTCGAGCCGCGGCCCGCCGCTCCAGTCCTCTGCGTTCATGCTTGCCGTCGTGTCGACGACGAACAGCACGTCGAGCTCGCTTTGCTGCGCCTCGACCGCCTGCGATCCGAGGCCGGGCCGCAGGCACGCGATGCCGATAAGCACGACGACGAGACCTCGCAGCACCCAGTCGATGCGCTTCTTTCTGCGGGTCGCCTGGATCAGCGCGACGACGCACAGACCGACGAGCAGCAGCGTGACGATGACGACGAGCCACGCGGGCCAGATCGGGTTCCAGGTCACAGTCGAACCCTCCAAGCGATCACGAGGTAGGCGGCGAACCCGGCGAGCATCGCGATGAGCCAGCCCGCCGGACGATCGACGACGAGCACCTGCGGCGCCCCCTGCATGATCGACGTCTGATCGCTCGTGATCTCGTCGACGATGCCCGTGACGCTCGCGGGGTCGTCGAGCTTGTAGTAGAGCCCGCCGTTCTGCACCACCGACGTTCGGTATTCATCCGAGTAGGCGTCCTCGAAGAGGTTGGCGTCGAGGCCGTAGATCTTGATCGCCTGGGCGTTGGCGTACGAGGCGGCGTCGGGCAGCGAGATGATCGGCGATCCGTTCACGGCGTTGTCCGTCGCGAAGATGATCGACCGCGAACGGCCGTCTTCTTGTTCGCCGTC
>JBQDJW010000134.1:0-4919 GCA_052086425.1 Pseudoclavibacter sp.
AGACCATCATGAACCCGGCCGTGAGCCTCGCGGCCTGACACCCCAACTGTCACCTGTTCGTGCGGCAGTCCCCCCATGATTTCTTCCGGCTAGGCTGTCGTAGTGTTGTCCGAACAGTACCGCGAGGTGATCGCAATGGTCGGCCTGATCCGTGGGCGCGTGAGCGAGTATGTGGTCACGACGGCCAGCCGCGGCATGATCGACAAGTTGTTACACGCGACCGAGAGTCGGAGCCCGCTTCAAGCTTCCATGGTTCGAGGCCCTGCGGCGCACCCCAGGACGCACACTGGAACACATTGCACTGATCGCCGCCCGCGATCCGGAGATGTTGAGCGATGCTACGAATGACAGTTGTGCGGCGACGTACGAAGCGGCGGCGCGATCTCGCGCCTGCACTCACGTCTGCAGGACCTCACGCTCGTGGGCTTCGACCCATTGCGGGAGGAAGCTCCCGCGTGGGCAATTGGGTACCGGTGGAGAGTGAGCGCCGATCGAACGGAAGCAGCGACGGTGGGGATCGTCGAACTCAACTGCACCTATCTTGCCGATGGGTCTCGTTGCCGCTCGAGCTTGAGGGACCCTGCCGCGGCATAGCCAAAGGGGCGACCCGTACGGAGATGGGCTTCCCCCAAGCCGCGAGAGCAATGCGATCACGTGGACGATTCTCGGGGCACCGCTCCCCAGTGAATATTGAACATCCCAACAGATTGGAAGTGTGACCATGACCCAACGCACAGTGACCATCGTCGGCCAGGGCTATGTGGGACTCCCGCTCGCGCAGGCGGCGGCCCGAGCCGGTTGGACCGTCCATGGCCTCGATGTCACGGAATCGCTTGTCGAAGCGCTCAACAGCGGCAAGTCCCATGTCGACGATCTTTCCGATGCAAACGTCCAAGAGTTGCTCGGCCTCGGCTATCGTGCCACCACCGATCCCGGTGTCGTCTCCGAATCCGGATACGTGGTGCTCTGTGTGCCCACCCCTTTGGGGGACGGCGGCAGCCCCGACCTCGGCGCGGTAAAGGCGTCGAGCCGCACCGTTGGCGACAACCTCACTGCCGGGAGCACTGTCATCCTCGAATCGACTACATACCCGGGCACCACTGAGGACGTCGTCAAGCCGATTCTCGAGATGGCTTCCGGCCTGACAGCCGGGACGGATTTCCAGCTCGCCTACTCGCCAGAGCGCGTCGATCCCGGGTCAACTACGTTCGGCATAAAGAACACCCCGAAGCTCATGGGAGGCATCAACGATGCCTCGGCCCAGGCAGCAGCCGCCTTCTACGGCACCTTCGTCGACGAGCCGGTTTCGATGAACGGCCTGCGGGAAGCGGAGACCGCGAAGCTGCTGGAGAACACTTTCCGTCATGTGAACATTGCGCTCGTCAACGAGATGACTAAGTTCTGCAACGAGCTTGGCATCGACATCTGGGAGGTCATCCGGGGCGCCGCTACCAAGCCCTTCGGATTCATGAAGTTCACTCCCGGCCCGGGTGTGGGTGGCCACTGCATTCCGATCGACCCCAACTACCTTTCCTACGAGGTGCGGAACCAGCTGGGCTATCCCTTCCGCTTCGTCGAGCTGGCCCAGGAGATCAACAACTCCATGCCCCGGTATGTCGTCGAGCGCGTTGCGGAGCTGCTCAATGACCACCGCAAGCCGCTGAACGGCTCGGATGTCCTGTTGCTGGGCGTCACCTACAAAGCGGATATCGCTGATCAGCGCGAGTCGCCGGCGATGCCTGTGGCCGAGCTGCTCCGCGAGCGCGGCGCGAACATCCGGTTCCACGACCCAATGGTGGACACCTGGAAGCTCGAGAGCGGTTCTGTCTCCCGCGAGCCCAGTCTCGAGGATGCGGTTAATCGTGCTGACATTGTGGTGGTCCTCCAGGCGCACCAGTCCTACGACCTCGGTCATCTGGCCAAGGAGGCAAAGGTGCTCCTCGATACCCGTGGTAGCGCGCCGGAGCCCGCCGTTTTGCTCTGAGACTGAGCCATTGGGGCAACGGGCCGCGCCTTATGGCCAGCGCGCCAGCGCGGCCCGTTCCGGCCGCCGCTCGTCGGTCCGGAGGCCCTTCTCTCTCGCGAAGGTCCTCGTGTCCAGCATCGCCCACCTCGCCGCTGGATAGGCGGGCGGTCCTTGATCACCTCGCGACTCTTCCCACACCGAACGGCACACTCGACGTTGCTGGGATGGAGGAGACTATCTATGGGAGTGTGGTGGGGATTGACCTAATGGCCACCACAGACGGGACGGAACAGGAGCTCACGATGGTTGACGATGTGGATCGCTCTTTTGAGTACCTGAGGTTCCGCAAGCTCGGGAGGTATGCGGATACCTGGGCACTCACCTCGGAGGCCGACGTCGCGAAGCACATCTTTGCCGCAATCGCCAGCAACGGCAAATGCTCCTTCAATGACCTCCGCAGGGATGTGAATGAGGGCTCGCTGGACGGCTGGAATGCCGAGTGGGTCGCGCGGCTAGCGCGCGTTCTGACACTCCAGCCCCATGAAGCAGACCTCCATGAGTTCGCGTTCGACGCGCTGAAGCTCGCTCTTCCGCATCTTCCAATAAATGCGGCGACACTGCCCTTACGCAGGCTTTTGATCGAGATTCTCTTGCAGAAACGGGACATCGATACTGCTCGCACTATCCTCCACAATGACGATGCGCTGGCCGAGCAGTATTTTGGTTATCTCGGGACCGACCTCATAAATCCCCACATCACCGGCAACTGGAGCGAGTTCGAGACGTGGCTCCGCGGCTTCAATGCCGCGTTCATTGACGCTCAATTGAGTCCGGTCTCAGTGAATCCAGAGTCAGACTCACCCTTCGACAGCCTGGCATCCACCGTTAACCCCCGCGCAGTTGATGGACCACTCGTGACAGTCATTGTCACGACATTCAATCCGGACCCTGTGGAAATTCGCACTTCCGTCAACTCGATACTGCAACAGACATGGAGCAATCTAGAAGTGCTCCTGATCGACGACCATTCCGAGGACAGCAATTTAGGGGTGCTGGAGGAACTCGCCGCAGAGGACGACCGGGTGAAGCTGATCCGCCAGCCGGTCAACGGCGGGACGTACCGGGCACGCAACACGGGAATTCGCGTGTCGACGGGGAAGTACGTAACCGGCCAGGACACCGACGACTGGTCCCACCCTGAGCGGATTGCTCGGCAGGTCGAAGCGCTGGAGCAGCACCCCGAAGCTCCTGGCGTGACGGCAGCTGCGAACCGGACCGACGACTTGCTCAACAAAGCGATCATTGGAAACAACCCGCACCGACGATGCGAGGTGAGCTTGATGCTGCGCGCCGAGACAGCCCGGGCCATCGGCGGCTATCTTCCTGTACGGAAGGCTGCAGACAGCGAGTTCCGAGAACGCTTGGAAGCGTGGTGGGGGTCACCCGTCGTGCATTTGACCGAACCCCTCTACATCATCCGCATGTCCCCTGGCTCCTTGTCGAGAGCTGACTTTAGACCTGGCTGGTCACATCATGCCCGCCGCGCGTTCTGGAGCGCATACAAGGAGTGGCACGCCCGGGCAGCACGCGAGGACCTGCAGATCGACGCGGCAGACCAGAGGATCGCCGTCCCTGCCACCGCTCCGGCTCGCATTGCTGGTCGAGAATGGCCGCGAGCAGACTCCTTCGATATCTGTCTCGCTGCGGATTGGCGCAGTAACTCAGCAGGGCAGCGCGCGGCAGTGGACGAGCTTCGCGCGCTATTGGAGACCGACCTCGACGTCGCGATCCTCCATTTCGATACGCCATGGAGCGGGTCGAGACGGATGCCGCGAGCGCTCCTGCCAGAGGTGCAACGGCTTGTGACCGAGGGACGTATCCGGCGGGTATTCGTTGACGAAGAGATAAAAATCGATCTTCTAGTGGTGCGGGACCCTGCTGCGGTGGACTACGCACGGCGTCATCCGAGTTCGCTGCTGGCAAAGCAGGTCCTAGTTGTCGGTGATGGCAATCCTGGCGGACGGGATGAATCACTCCGTCAGTACGACCCTGCACACGCGCATGACATGGCACGCACCATTTTCGGCCAAGAACCGGTATGGACGATTCCGGTTGGGCAGGACGCCGCGAAGTTCCGCGAACAGTTCGAGCTGCCCTCCGTGCCGGACCCCTACCCGCTCGTCTTGGACGTCGAGCGGTACAGCGGTACCAGACTGAAGCGCACCGGTGAGCAATTGGTCATCGGCCGGCACGCCGATAACGATGTAATGGAATGGCCCGGTAAGGAACTCCTACTCGACCCCTACCCCACCGATGGGAGCATCGAGTTGCGGGTGCTAGGAGACGCTAGAGGAGCAGTCCGCGTGCTCGGCGAGAAGGGGATGCCGCCGCAATGGATCCATTTTCGCGACGGGGAGATTGCGTCCGACGTTTTCTGGCGCACTATTGATGCAGTAGTCCTTTACGGCGGCGAGAACAAAGGTCTTTTTTTGGAGCGTCAGATACTCGAAGCCTTGACGGCAGGCGTTCCCATCGTGACAGACATCGAACGCGCGGAACTGTACGGCGGCGCAGTATTGGGCGCGCCTCCGGAAGACGCTCTCGAACGCGTTCGTAGCATCCTTACTAATTCAGAACTCTTGGAGGAGCATCGGGCTCTCGGCCGACAGGTCGCGGAGAACCTGAGCCCCCCCGATGGCCTCAGAGAATTCATACATCGACGACTCAACGAACATCGTGCAGGAGCTGAAAGAGATGTCTAATACTCGACGCCGAGCAATCATCTGGGGTGGCGTGGCCGGGATTCTCCTTACCACTTCAATGCTCACAGCTACGGTGTTCACCGGCCCTTCGGCAAGTCCAGCTAACAACATCACTGCTGGCATCGTGTCGGCGGTGCAGTTCGCTTTTGCACTGTTGTGCGTAGGTATTCTCGCACGGATGACAGTTCGCC
>JBQDJW010000134.1:4929-6702 GCA_052086425.1 Pseudoclavibacter sp.
CTCGACCATCACCGGTCGAGTCGAGAAGCAGCTTGCGAAGTCCGGATCCGAACAGCGCAAAGATGCCGACGCACTCTTGGCGCAGGTGAAGGAAGCCCAGGATCGACTCCTTGCGGCAAGCCGGGCCCATACCGCCGAGGTGCAGGCGAGCATTACCGATGTGCGAGCTCAAGGCGAAACGCATTCAAATTCCCTGGGTTCACTTGAGCCATCATTGAGATTGCACACCGAAGCCATCACGCAGATTGGTAAGCAGGCGCACGACGCCCTCGATCAGCTAAAGAACCGCGAACAAGAAGGATTGAACATCCTCGCCGCAGCATCCGAAAGTCGGGACCTCAGCCGCGATCTGCTTAAAGTTGTGGGGAACGGTCAGCGCGACAGCGAGGCACAGCTTCAGGCGATCGAGCCCGCCCTTCGCGAGCTTTCGACCAAGTCGGACGAACTCAAGGTCGGCAATCGCAATATCGTGAATCACCTTCGCAAGGAGGGCAATATTCAAATGGTGCTTAGCCGTTTGGAGGCGACTGAGCGTCGACTCATCTCCAGCGTCGAGGCCGGCGCTTTGACGAACGCGGATTCACTCTCGACCGCGACAGCGCGAAGCATCGCGGAACTTCGTATGGATCTAGCAGGGCTTCATAGCGAGCTCGCGCAACTGTCGTCTCGAGCTGATCACAGCGATGTCCGGGACTCACTCGCGGGTGCCCACGAGACCCTTGACGCGATTCTCCAGCTGACCCACGCATCCCGTACCGACATCGAGGCGTTCAGGCCCCGCCTGGATCGGAACGAGGCCGAACTCGTCAAGCAGGTCGAATCTCTGATCCACGGCGAGATGCGCGAACGGCTGCTCGAGTTCCAGAACGAACTCGCACAGCTCTCGTCTCGAGCTGATCACAGCGATGTCCGGGACTCACTCGCGGGTGCCCACGAGACCCTTGACTCGATTCTCCAGGCGACCAACGCGACCCGTACCGATCTGAAGTCGATCAACCCGAAGGTGGACCAGAATGGAATCGAAGTAGTAAAGCAGGTCGAGGCCTTGATCCAGCTCCTGTCACGAGTCGATACGCTAACGCAGCGATTCCCTTCGTCCGGAGGATGGGCGATGACGCCGGACAGCCTGCTCCTCCTCTCCGATCTCATCCGTGAGCGCAAGCCGCGTGTGATCGTGGAACTTGGCAGTGGCTCCTCCACTGTATGGTTGGGAAATTTCGCCCGGGACGTGGGAGCTGAGCTGCATTCCTTTGAACACCTTGAGGAATACCGGAACGCGACCAGTCGCGATCTTGAGCGGTTCAAACTTGAAGACACGGTATCCCTGAATCTCGCAGAACTTACCGACATCGAAATTGACGGCGAGACACGCAGATGGTACAATCCGCAGGCATTTGAAGGACTCAGCGAAATCGATATGCTCATCGTCGACGGTCCCCCCAAGTCCACTGGCCCCGAGCCTCGGCTCCCTGCGTTCACAATGCTTCGAGAGCACCTCGCCCCCGGAGCTCTGATCGTCGTCGACGACCTGCAGCGAGAAGCGGAAACCACGATGGTCCGGACGTGGATGCAGCAGGACTCGGGACTCATCTGGACCCCATGGTCGGCCAGCAGGACTGGCGTCCTCGAATATACTTTGAGTTGAGGATGGGGAACTGACGACCAAGCGATTGATATGGGCCGACGTCAAGCGGTTGCGGGAGGACAATGATTTCCTGCGACGGACCTTGATTTAGTTCGCGGGGGAGCTTGACCCCCCGCAACCGCTGATCC
>JBQDJW010000135.1:0-6686 GCA_052086425.1 Pseudoclavibacter sp.
TCGTCGCGTTCGCGACGACCCCCGCTTTGCGGATGCGTTGGAGAACCTGCGCGCTAGTCGGCGCGGTACGAGGTGCGGGCTTCTTCCGTGAGCGGCGCGGGCTGCACCGTCGCACGGATCGTGACCTGCGTGTGCGCCTCGACCTGGGCCTTCGCGCTGGGCTTCGATTCGCCCCACACGACCTGCACCTCGGTGCCGTCCGCGACGTCGGCGTCGACGACCGCGAGCGAGAGGATCGCGCGCTCGTTGGCCGAGTAACCCGTCCACGTCGAGCGGCCGACGAGGGTGCCGTTCGACTCGACGCGGTCCGTGTGGAACGTGTCATAGAGCGACATCGGCAGGTTGAAGAACTTCGCGCCCTCGCCCGCAGGCGTGAACAGCGACGAGGCGACGGCCTTGCCCGAGTCTTCCTGGTTCCAGACGAGCGTGACCTTGCGGTGCTTCGTCGACGTGCCGTCCTCCGCCATCTTCTCGAGCGCCTCGCGGCCGATGAAGTCGTGGTCGAACTTGACGATGCGGCCGTAGTCGAGGTCGTACGGCGTGAAGAAGTAGTCGTCGATGTTCTCCGACTCGAAGCTGCCGCCGAGCGGGGCGTTCGTCTCGTACGCCTTGTCGGTCAGCCACTCGCGGTACGCGGTGAGCTTCTCGCCCGAGTAGATCGCGGGGATCGGGCGGGGGAGCCAGCCCGACTCGAGCGCGTTGGTGTGGTACGCGCGGCCGCCGACCTGCTTCATGCCGAACTTGGCGCCGGCCTCGATGAGCGCGCCGTGCACGGCCTCGTTGTCCTCCCACGGGCCCCACAGCTCGAAGCCGGGCTCGCCAGCCATGCCGTGACGCAGGGCACGAACTTCCTTGCCGCCGATCGTGAAGCGCGTCATGTGGAAGAACTTCAGCTTCGGCGCGGGCTCGCCAGTCGCCTCCTCGATGATGTCGAGCGCGCCGGGGCCCTGCACCTGGTAGCGGTACACGCGCGGGTCGCCCTTGCGGTAGAGCGAGTTGTCGTCGCGCCAGACCTCGACGTCGTAGCCGCCGGTCTCGGCGTGGAAGTGCAGCCAGTTGATCGACGGCGGGATGCCGACAGCCTGGTACTCGTCGTCTTCGAGGTGGAAGAGGATGTTGTCGCCGATGACGTAGCCGTCGTGGTTCACGGCGACATACTGCTTCGCCATGTCGACCGGGAACTTCTCGACGCTGTTGATGCCGGTGTCGCTGATCAGCTTCAGCGCATCCGGGCCCTTGATGTTGAGGTCGGCCATGTGGTGCGACTGGTCGTAGAGCACGGCGCTCGTGCGCCACGCCTGCTGCTCGTCGCGCCAGTTCGTGAACTCGGGCACGACGCGGGGAACGACGGCGATGGGCGTGGTCGAGTCGCGCAGCAGCTTCTGCGCGTCGCCCGCTTCGGTGATCGCCTCTTCGAGATTCTTCGGCACGTTTCCTCCTTGAAAAAATGGCCTGTCTTGCAGGTTCGTATGACCAGTGTGAGCACTCGGACTTCTTAGGTAAAGCGCGAGTTCTCAACATCCCATATAAGCTGATCTCACAATGGGAAACGCGCCGTTCACTCTTCGCCAGCTCGAGTACTTCGAGGCGGTCGCGAGCGAGGGATCGCTCACCGCCGCGTCCGCGCGCTGTCGCGTCACCCCGTCCGCCCTCACGCTCGCGATCGACGACCTCGAGCGCCACCTGCGCGTGCAGCTGCTCGTGCGGCGCAAGGGCAAGGGCGTCACGCTCACCCGCGCCGGTGCGCGACTGCTGCAGCGGGCCCGCGACGTGCTCGGCAGCGTCGACGCGCTCTCGACCGAAGCGTCGCGCGAGATCGGCTCGGTCTCGGGTCGATTCATCATCGGATGCTTCACGACCCTGACACCGTTCGTGGTGCCGGCCATCGTGGGGCGCTTTCAGCGGCTCTACCCCGAGGTCGACGTCGAGATCGCGGCGGCCACTGCCGACGTGCTGTACGACCAACTGGCGCAGGCGCGCGTCGACGTCGCATTCCTCTACAGCGTCGACGTGCCGAGCTCGCTCTCGTTCGACCCCGTGCTGCAGCTGCGGCCGCACGTGATCGTGTCATCCGAGCATCCGCTGGCCGATCGCGGCGCCGTCTCACTGCGCGAGCTGCGCGACGACGCACTGATCTTGTTGGATGCGCCACCGACGCGACAGAACACGCGCGGCATGTTCGACCGGCTGGGGATCGAGCCGCGCATCGCACACACGTCGAGCAACTTCGAGACCGTGCGGTGCCTCGTCGCGTACGGCCTCGGCTATGCGGTCGAGTTCCAGCGCCCCGCGACGACGCAGACGTATGCGGGGGCCGAGGTGCGCACGCTCGACATCACGGACGACGTGCCCGCGACCGTGCTGGGGCTCGCGCGGCCCCACGGGGCGGCCGAGACGGCTCGCTACGACGCCCTTCGGGCGTTCATTCGGGGCGGCGAGATCGGCGGCGAACCGATCGCCGCAGGAGCCTGAGCGCGGGCGGAGCCGCTACCCCTCGTCGTCGCCCCCGTCGTCGCCACCGTCGGAGCCGTCCGGTGCGCCGACAACGATTTGGCCGTCGCCCGAGCCGATCGTCACCGTCACAGACTGCGCCTGGCCGGCGTAGTCGAACGTGCACTGGAACGACTGGCCCTGGTTGTTCTCGATCTTGTCGGGGCACGAGACGCTCTCGAGTTCGGCGAGCCCGAAGTCGTCGCGAAGTACCTGTGCGACCTGCGCCTCGACCTCCCCGGCGTTGAGGTCGCCCGGCGCTCCGGCAGAGCCGATGAGCCAGCCGCCGAGGCCGCCGAGGATCAGCGCGAGTGGGAGGCCCGCGAACACGCCGACCTTGAAGAGGTTGCCGCGCGAGCCGCGCTGCGGCGCCATCGGGGCCTGCTGGCCCGGGCCTCCCATCGGGCCGAGGCCGGCGGGGCCACCCGGACCACCGAAACCACCGGGCGCGCCGCCGGGACCGCCAGGCCCGCCGAAGCCGCCGCCGAACCCGCCGGGGGTACCCCCGCCGGGCGCACTTCCGCCTGGTCCGCCGAAGCCGCCACCTGGCGCTCCGCCGCCTGGTCCGCCGAAGCCGCCACCTGGCGCTCCGCCACCTGGGGCGCCGAAGCCGCCACCGGGTGCGGGGCCGCCGAAGCTGCTTCCGGGAGCGGGCCCGCCGAAGCTGCTTCCGGGAGCGGGAGCCTGTCCGCCGAACCCTCCGACCGGGGGTGAACCACCGGGAGTCTGTCCGCCGATTCCTCCGCCCGGCGCACCGGGCTGCCCCGCGCCGGGCGCGCCGGGAGCACCTGGCGCGCCGGGAGCACCTGGCGCACCGGGAGGTGGGGCGCCGAACCCTCCGCCGGGCGAACCGAAGCCACCGCCGGACGTGCCGAATCCTGAACTCATCGCGTGCCCCTCGTTGCCGTGCTCGCCGACCGGTGTTGCGCATCCACGTCGTATCGTTGCTTTCGTTCGCCCGTCATCGCCCTAGCCACCCTGTCGAACCCTGGCGATCTCGTCCCAGAAGGCCTCGATCTCGCCGCGGTCCGTAATCGACGACACGAACTGCTGGTCGAGCGTCGCCGGGTCTTGTGGCTGCTCGTCCTGATTCGGCTCGCCCTTGATCTCGAAGCCGAACTGCAGCTCGAAACTGGGGTCGTCGCCGAACTGGCCGTTGATCTCGGCTTTCGTGAGGGTGCCGTTCGCATCGAACCACACGTGCAGCGGAACGAGCGTCTGGATCGTCTCCTCACTGATGCGGCCGCGCAGCTCCTCGCCGATCGTCAACAGCCCCGAATCGACGACCGACTGCAGCGTGACCGCCGATGCGAGGTGCATCGAGCCATCCGCGTTCTTCTCGACCAGGGTCGGCACGCTGTCGCTGTGCGTCTCTGCCGTCGTCTCCCATGCGTCGGCGATCGCGCACATGAAACCGACGGCGGGATAGATGCACACTCGCTCGGGGTCGCCTGCGGGGATGTCCGGCTCGGGGAACGACACCCACGGCGTCTTCGAGACCGACAGGTACGCGTCGCCGAACAGGTAGTAGGTGCTGTCGCTGCCGGCCATGTGCACGCGGTCGATCGTCATGCCGTCGCGGTCGGTCGATTCCTGCGACCAAAACAGGTTGCCGAGCTTCGAGGTCTCGTGCTGCATGTGCAACGTCTCGCCCGACGACACGTTGATGTGCATGTATCCGACGGCCGAGTAATTCTCGATGTTGCTGAGCGAGACGAACGCCTGCTCGGTCAGCATGCCCTCGACCTGGCCGGAGTGGTACCCGACCTTGTCGTCGTGATTGGCGACGGCGTACGGGGCGGGGCTGGCGCATCCGGCGAGCACGGTCGCGGCAATCACGGAGACGGTCGCCGCGATGGCGCGTCGCAGGCGCGAGGGGCGGATGCGGATCATGCCGCCTCCTCGTCCGCTTGCTGGTACAGATCGAAGGCGCCTTGCCCGAGAATCGAGCCCTCGGCCTTCGTCGCGTTGCCGGTCGAATTGACCGCGACGATGTAGCCCGCCCCGAGCTGATTGTCGTAGTAGGCCATCCAGGCGCCGCCCGACGAGCCGGGGGTCATGTCGCAGAGGTGTTGGTATCCGGCCGCCCAGCCCTGCTCCCACTTCGTCGACGCGCAGAAGTACTCGTCCTCGCCCGTGTACGGCTCGGCGGTCGGGTAGCCGACCTGCACGAGGTTCTGCACGGGAACGCCGAACGCGATGCCCATGCCGCCCGTCGCATCCTGGATGCGCTGGCCACCCTTTTCCTCCATGACGAGGAAGGCATGGTCCATCGTCCACCCAGACCCCATGACGGCCCCGCTGTCGTCGACCTGCGCGTTGTCGGTGAAGTACTGCGGAATGTAGTACTGCGTGGCGGCCCATTGGCCGTGGGGCTGCTCTTGCCCGTTGCTTCTGTCGGCGGGAATGAACAGCACGCTCTGGGCGACCGCGTTGTTGTTCGCGAAATCGACGAGGCAGTGCGCTGCAGTGACGACGATGCTGCGGCTCTGGCTGTTCACGACCGACGCCGAGCACACGCCCATCTGGTCTTCGCCGAACTGAATGTAGAGGCGGCCGAGCGCGGCGCCCGCGAGTCCGTTGCGGTCGAACACCTCGCCGTTGGGCACGTCGCCGTAGCCGTTCGGGCTCTCGGCGGCCGGCGCCGGCACGGTCGGCGGCACGTACGCGCCGGTCGCCGGGTCGCCTGTGCCGCCCGAGATGCCGTTGTCGGGGCTCGTGTACTGCACGCCCTCCGCGTCGGCAAAGAGCGACGGGTCGGACCAGTAGTCGTGCGTTTCTTGCGCCGACGACTCGAAGTCGTCGCGAAGCGCGAGCGAGCCCTCCTCGCCCGGCTGCACGTACGGCGCGTAGCCGCCAGACGACGCGACCGCGTTCGGCATGGCCGCGCAGCCCGTCAGGGCGAGCACCAGCACGATGAGTGCGCCGGTCACCGAGGTGATGCGATTCAATATGGCCTCCGCGCCGACGAGTCGAATGGTGGATGCGTGCTGCGCCGCAGGCAACGAGACCAATGCTAAACGCGCCCTCCGACATCCTCATCGTTCGATGGGCGACGATTCGATGCCCTTGATGGATGACGGGCCGTCGGGAATGCGTGCGGGGCTCGCGCGGTTCCATCCGGATATGACTGCCGTGCCGTTCTCCGTGCTCGACCTCGCCATCCTGAACGCGAACGACGACGTGCACTCCGCGCTCGCCGCGTCGATCGAGGTCGCGCGCGCCGCCGACGAACTCGGGTACCGCCGGTTCTGGGTGGCCGAGCACCACAACGGCGAGAGCATCGCGTCGACCTCGCCGCCCGTGCTGCTGTCCGCGGTCGGGGCCGCGACCACGCGCATCCGGTTGGGTTCTGGCGGTGTGATGCTGCCGAACCACGTGCCGTACGTCATCGCCGAGCAGTTCGCGATGCTCGACGGCCTGTACCCTGACCGCATCGACCTCGGCGTCGGCCGCGCGCCGGGCACCGATCCGATCACGGCGGCGGCCCTCCGTCGCGACACGTCGCGCCGGAGCGTCGAAGACTTTCCGACCGACGTCGTGGAGCTGCTCGGGTTCTTCGGCGACGTGCGCGAGTATCACGACACCGCGTCGCTGCGTCGACTGCGCGCGACGCCAGAGACGACGACGCACCCGCGCGTGTGGATGCTCGGGTCGAGCCTGTACGGGGCCGAGCTCGCGGGCAAGCTCGGGTTGCCGTACACGTTCGCGAACCACTTCGGCATGGCGAGCGACCCGCGGGCCGCCGCCGACCACTACCGCGCGAGCTTCGAGCCATCGCCGCTGCTCGAGAAGCCATACCTCATGATGTCGGCGTCGGTGCTGACGGCGCCGTCGCGCGAGGAAGCCGAACGGCTCGCGCTGCCGGCCAAGGTCATGACGCACCAGATTCGCACTGGGCGGATCACGAAGGTGATGTCGCCAGACGACGCTGCAGTGTTCCGCGAGCGGGTCCTCGACGGCGAGGTCTTCGAGGCGGGCACCGGCATTCAATACGCCGGCACGCCGGAGGTCGTGATGTCGGGGCTCGACGCACTCGCGGCCGAGACGGGCGCGGACGAGATCATGCTCGCCGGCACGATCTTCGACCCCGCGGACCGCATCCGCACCCTGCGCGAGCTTGCCGCCCTGCGCGCGCCCGTGCCCGAGGGCGCGCGCAGTGAGCGCGAGCCGATCGCCGCCGCGTAGTCCGACGA